>JAPYQX010000293.1 GCA_029937135.1 Nitrospinota bacterium | reverse complement strand
CGCCGCTGCTGGCCGGGGTCGGTCTTTTTAGATGGCGGCCCTGCAAATAGCAGCCCCCGCAGGGTTATTCCTTAGCCAGCAAATTTTCGAGATTCCTGGAGGCGCGCACCGTCGCGTAGCGGGCGAACTTTCCCTTCGCGGTCGAGACGCTTCTTTTCGAGCCCTTGGGGATGTGAATCACCCCGCCTGCGGTCACCGTCTCGCGCTCGTCGTCCACCTGGGCGTCCACCTCCCCCTTGATGATGTAGATGAACTGCTCGTGCGCGTTTTCGCTGGCGGGCTCCTCGTAGGCCTCGGGAAGGTCGAAAAAGCCAAAGGCCAGCCGCTCGCCTTCGATCCATTTGTAGTTGAGCGTCGAAAACGGCGGCGCGTCGAGGGAGTCGATAATTGGATGGTAGGAGTTGTGGAGGCCCTCGATGATGGCCTCGGACTTTTCGGGTTCTTTTTCCTGGCCGGGGTAGTTTCCGGCGTCGAATTCCTCGTTGACGGCCTCGACCGTGGGCGCCGCGTCGGGGACGGCCTCGTCCTCGGCGATGCCGACGACGGTCCAGCTGCGGTCCTTGACGTATAAATAATCCATCTGTCCGTCCTCGGTGGCGAGCATCTGATGGCGCGCGTAGGGCGGGATGTGGATAAAGGTTCCGGGCGAGACGATTCGGCGGTCCTTGCCGACGAGGGCGTGAATCTTTCCGGCGACCGGAAAAATCATGAGCTCGTTCGGATGATAGTGAAGCTCGGAACCCGTGCCCGGATCCTTCGAGACCAGGCAAAAGTAGATGTAATCGCCCTCGATGATGGGTCCGCGCGCGGACGAGAGATGGGGGGTGAGTTTTTTCTCGCCAAATTCCTCAAAACGGTAAAAAGGCATTTAAGTCCGTCCTCCGTTAAAAAGCGCTGGTATATCCCAACTCCCCCGGAAATAGGGGGATAAATGATAAATCTTGATTGTTGGCCGGTTGAATGTTAAATTTACTGTACCATTATTTAAATCTTTAGGGGCGAAGGGCATATTCGTTGAAGATCGCGGCCGTTGAATACCGGGTCCGATCTTATGTCCGGGGCGTGATCTTCGCTCCTGTGCCCGGAGCAAAATAATTGCCGGATGTGAATGAACCTCCCTTATTCGTTTTGGGTTTATGGTTTAAGGGCGAATAGGGTTTTTATCGGTTGGCTAGTGGACTGGAAATACTTCTCAATTTCACCGGAGGTAATGACCATGTACAAGAAAATCATGGCGATAGCGGCCCTTGGCCTCATCATCGCCGCATTCTCCGTCCCGACTTCGGCCCTGGCCGCGGAGTTCCGCATCGGCCATCATCGCTCCGTCATGGGCGCCATCACCGTCGTCGCCCACAAGATGGGCTACTTCAACGAAACCCTGGGCAAGGGCAACTACACCATCAAGCAGTTCGCTCAGGGAAAATTGATGCGTCAGGCCGTGCTGGCAAACGCTCTTGACGTTGGCGGCGCAGCCGACCGGGCGTTTTATTCCGCGATCTCGAAGCAAGCCAATATCAAGGGAATCGCCAACGCCAACTATTGGTGCAAGGCGAACCGCCTGCTCGTTGAACCAAACTCTCCCATCAAATCCGTGGCGGGTCTGAAGGGCAAGAAACTTGGTATCGGAAAAGCGACCGGCACCTACTTTACCTTCAAGAATTTCGTCCTCCCGAAATACGGAATGACGACGAAGGACTACACGGTTATCAACATGAACAACGACACCCGCATCTCCGCCCTGAAATCGAAGACGGTCGATATGGTCGGTCTGAACAACCCCCAGGCGGCCATCGCGATCGAAATGGGAATCGCCCGTTCGGTCGAGACCTTCTGCAAGTACGCGAATAACCTCTGGATCATCATGGGCAACGGAAAAACCCTGAAAAAGAAACGCGCCCAGTACGTGCAGTTCCTCCGGGGCTTCATTCGCGGCATGAAGCTGCATCAGACGGACCGCGCGAAATTCGCCAAGGTCTACCGGTCCCACCTGCAGTCCAAGGGCGCGAAAATGTCCATGAACGTCGTGCGGGCCTCGGTGGACGATCTGGATTTGAGGCTTCTCCCCAGCGAAAAAGATTACAAGTGGTTTGACTTCATGGGGGGCGTCCTGCTGAAGCTGAGAAAGGCCAAGCGGACGGTCGACCTTCGCAAGGAAGGCATGGACCTGAGCATGGTGAAGGAAGCCATCAAGGCGGAAGGCTGGATCGAACCGACCAATTAATTTTTAAGGCCGATTCGCCAGAAGTTGTTTTTTTTTAAGGAACTCCCGCGGCGGGGGAGGGGATGCGAGCGGCATCTCCCCCGCCCGCCGCGATTGATTTGGAAGTTGACATGCGTCGGATTGATGCACCGAAACGCGAATCTTTATCGATAGGCGGCGCGGAAATCGAGCCGGGGTTCAAGGGCTATATTCCCTTGCCCATCGCCGCGATGCTGACAGGCGGGGAGACGGCGCTCCCCCTTCATTGTGTGAGAGGGACCGCTCCGGGCCCCGTGCTCGCCGTCCAGGCATGCGTACACGGGGACGAGCCCCAGCCGGTGCGCGCTTTCGGGAATGTGCTTGAAAAAATCGACGCGAAAAAATTTCGTGGTGCGCTGCTGATGATCCCGGTGGCGAATCCGTTCGCTTTCGCGAATTTCTCCCGGCAGTCCCCCGATCAGCATGAGCAGACGAATCTCTGGGGCGCGTTCCCCGGAAATTCGAAGGGGACGCTGACGCAGCGCTACGCGGCCAAAATCCGGGAGGAGTTGATCGATAACGCGGATTTTTTCGCAGAGTTCCACTCGGGTGGCCGGGCCGGGCGCATTCAGAACCGGGTGGACATTGATCCGAGGGTCAAGGAGGCGGCCGGAAAAAAGGCCCGCGCCATGGCCATCGCGTTCGCGAGCGGCGGGGCGGGGCTGGTTCACGGCGTTTCGCTCTCGAAGGCGAGTGCGCCGGGATATGCGCTCTCGCGGGGGGTTCCCGCCATCAGCGTCGAGATCGGCGGGTCCTACCTGCCCGAGGTCGAGGAGGCGCTCTACCGCCGATGCCTCGAGGAGGGGCTCTGGAACCTGATGGTCCACCTGGGGATGCTGGCCGGGCGGGAGAGGCGCTCGAGGCTGACGTATTTCGAAGCTTCCCACCGGGCCGAGGTGAATCCCTCGTCGGGGGGCTATCTGCTCTCCCGGAAAACCCGCTTCGCCGATATCGGGGGGCGGGTGAGGAAGGGGCAGCTCCTCGGGGAGATGCTCGACCCCTTTACGCTTGAGGTGACCGAGGAGCTGAGGAGCCCGGCGGACGGGGTATTGTTTTTCAGCCGGTGCAGCGGGCCGGTGGAGGTGGGGAACAAGGGTTTCGCCATCGCCACCAGGACGAAGAAAATTTAAATCCTCTCGCGGCGCGGGATATAACCGGAGGGGAGCCTTCATGAGGGGGGTATTTTCATGAGAGATACATCCCCATGAATCGAGGCCGACATGCCATTTTATGATCCGAAGAAGATGAAGCGCGCCCTCGCCGGGGAGACGTACAGCACCTCCGAGGGTGTTTGGGCCACCGGCGAGCGGATGCTTTTCGGCATCATCGATAAACCCGCCGGGACGGGCAGCCGCCCCCACCGCCATGCGAACGAGCAGTTCATCCTCGTGCACAAGGGCGCCCTCAAGGCAATGATCGAAGGCAAGCGCAAGACCGTGAAGACGGGCGTGATCATCCACATTCCGGCGAACGCGCTTCACAGCATGGTGGCGACGGACGATGAGGACGTTATTTTCATCGTGGCCAAGGACACCGCCTGGGGAATCGCAGGCGATCCCGTGGACACGAGCAAGGTGGGCGCTTTCATCGGCAAGGGGGCGAAAAAGAAGGTCGCCGCGAAATACGAAAAAATCGTTGATGAATTAAAGAGTTCGGGCAAGTCCCTCAAGTCAAAGCCCTTGTCCGGGAAAAAGAAGAAAACAG
>JAPYQX010000292.1 GCA_029937135.1 Nitrospinota bacterium | reverse complement strand
CCACGAAACCCATGCGCCACCCGGGCATCGAATAACTCTTCGAGAGGGAAAACAACTCAACGCCCACATCCTTCGCGCCGGGGATCTCAAGCATGCTCGGCGGTTTGTAGCCGTCGAAACCCAGGTCGGCATAGGCGAAATCGTGGATTAGGATCAGATCATTCTCCTTGGCGAAGGCAACGAGCTTTTCGAAAAACGGCAGTTCAACGCACACCGTCGTCGGGTTGTGCGGAAAACTGAGGAGCAATATTTTCGGCCGGGGCCATAGGGGCCGAATCACATTCATCAAATTGTCGAAAAAGTCGTCACCCTGAGAAAGCGGAACATGGACCACGTTTCCGTTCGCGAGGATGGCCGCATAGGTGTGAATGGGATAGGTCGGGCTCGGCACCATGACCAGATCGCCGGGGTTCGTGATGGCCAGGCAAAGGTGGGAAATCCCTTCCTTCGCCCCGATGGTGACGATGGCCTCCCGGTCCGGATCGATATCCACGTCGAACCGCCGCCCGTACCAGTCCGAGATCGCCTTTCTGAGTTTCGTGATCCCCCGGGAGGCGCTGTAGCGGTGGTTCCGGGGGTTCGAGGCCGCCTCGATGAGTTTTTCGACGATATGGGGAGGGGTGGCGAGATCGGGATTGCCCATCCCGAAGTCAATGACATCCTCCCCCCGCTGGCGGGCGGCGAGCTTGAGCTCGTCCACGGCCGCGAACACATAGGGCGGCAGGCGGGTGATTCGCTGAAATTCGTGCATCGCTTCCCTCCCGCCTTTAAGTGTACATCGGCAGCGCGGCGCCGCCGACAACGATGTTTTGACCCGACATGTCTCCGGTCATGAACGAGCGGCCCTCTGGGTCTCCCGCCGTGTGGCCATTCGCATCATTATCCACACCACCATCCGCATCGCCCCCCGCATCGCCATTAGCCGCGAGCATGGCCTCGCGCGCGTTGTAGGAGCTCCGGACGAACGGCCCCGCGAACACATGAGCAAACCCCTTATACTCTCCCGCCGCGCGGTAGCGCGCGAAGGTATCGGGGTGAATGTACTCCGCGACGGGGATGCCCTTTTTACGCGGTTGAAGGTACTGGCCAATGGTCATGATACGGCAATCCACATCGGGGCCCCTGAGATCGTCCATGAGCGCGAGCACATCGCCCTCCGTCTCCCCCAGGCCCACCATGACGCCGCTTTTCGTCGTCATCCCGGGGTCGATATCCCGTGCCATCCCGATGACCCGGAGGGAGCGCTCGTAGTCCCCCTTGGGCCGGATTTTCTTGAACAGGCCCCGAACCGTTTCGATGTTGTGGTTGAAAACGTCGGGCTTGGCCCGGACCACGGTTTCCACCGCCCTGAAATCTCCCATGAAATCCGAGACGAGCACCTCGACCGTCGCCTGTGGAACAAGCTCGCGGATCGCCTCTATCGTCTCGACGACATGGCCGGCGGCTCCGTCGGGCAGATCGTCGCGGTTCACCATCGTGACGACCACATGGTGGAGCCCAAGACTGGCGGCCGCCTCACCCACGTGCCTCGGCTCATCGGCATCGAGGGGGGCAGGCGCCCCCTTCTCGACGGCGCAGTATCCGCAGGTGCGCGTGCAGATGTCTCCGCCGATCATGAAGGTGGCTGTCCCCTGGGCGAAACACTCGAAAAGATTGGGGCAGCGGGCCTCCTCGCAGACCGTGAAAAGGTTTTTCTTCCGCATGAGGGCCTTCACGCTATGCGCCTTGCTTGGGACCGGAAGGCGCTTGAGCAGCCACGGCGGAAATCTTCGGGAAACCATTAAAAATCCTCAGCTACCGGAAAACGAGCGGGGGCATATTAAAAATGCCTCTCGGGAGTGTCAAGGAGCGTGAATTTTTCAGAATGAAAGGGGGCAGCATATCCCTCCCCAGTGAATCAGAGAGGAACCACGCGCCCCCCCGGGACGGTGGTCTTTGCCCGGAGGGTTTGAAGCATCCGGGCGGCGGAGCCGCGGTCCGGAAAGCGGCCCACGCGGATTCGGAGCCAGACACCCTTTTCCTTGAGATCGACGCGCTGGATAAACGCGGAAAAACCCTTGTCCCGGAGCCCGCGCAAAACCGAGATGGCCCGGGCCGGTTCCTGGACGGATAGCACCTGGATGGTGAAGCGGGATCGAAGTCCGCCGGAGGCGAGGCCGGCCCTTGAGGCGGGCGGGGCTACCCTCGCGGCAGAGCGAGGTTTCATAGCGGGAGATGGGTTTTTCAGGGAATTATTCTTCTCTTTATTCGCCGAGACCCTTCTGGCGGAGCCATTCGCCCCACCTCCGGAGCTATTTGAAGAAATCGCGTCGGGCAGTTTCAACGGGTCCAGCTTTTCCGCCGAGGGATTGTTATACGACAAAAGTCTTTTGTAAAAACTGGGCGTGATGCTGGTGGTTTCACCCTTTTCGCCCGCGTCTCGGCCCGGGCCGTCCGAGGGTGAAATCCTGACGGTCGCTTCCCGTTCGCCCCGATAGGGACTCCCGGCGCCCGCCATCCCCTTTTCCGCCTCCCCGCCCCCTTTTTCGCCTCCCCGCCGGTCCGCGGCGACGAAGCCCAGGCTGAATGAAATTGTCAGCAGGACAAGAGCGCCTCCCGCCAAAAGACCTATTTGTTGTTTGGTGAAAGAAAACTGTACAAGCGGCTGTTCGCCTGGTGGGGGCTTGCGTGAGGGGAACATTGCCTTCGGTCCATCGGGCGGATGAAAACCGGGAAAATATTGAAAACTTAGTCCTTACATTAAATCCACAGTTTAATTCTACATCATTTCGAGAGGGATTTCACACCCTTACATTTTCTCGGGCGCGGAAACCCCCAATAGCTCAAGGCCGTTTTTCAGGACAATTTGCAGGCACCGGGTCAACTGAAGGCGCGCTTCGGTGGTTTTCGGCTCCTGGTCCAGGACCCGGTGGCGGTTGTAGTAGGCGTGGTATTGCTTGGCCAGCGATACCAGGAAAAACGCGATGCGGTGGGGCTCAAGCCGCTGGGCCGCGATGCGGACCTCCCCGGGCCATTCGAGCACCGCCCTCGCCAGAGCGCGCTCCTCGGGAAGGCTCAGCCCGCCGGGCGGAATCTTGGTTGAGGACGGAACAGGAACGCTACGCTCCCCGGCCTGCCGAAACAGGCTGCAGGTTCTGGCGTGCGCATACTGGACATAATAAACGGGGTTCTCGCTCGATTGCTCCTTGGCGAGGTCGAGGTCGAATTCCAGCGCGCTGTCGGGGCTCCTCATCAGGAAAAAGAACCGGGCGGCGTCCACTCCCACCTCGTCCACCACCTTCGACAGCTCCTCGAACTGGCCCGCCCGCGTGCTCATTTGCACCGGCTCGCCCCCGCGCCTGAGGCTGACAAACTGGACGAATAAAATTTTTAGCCTCTCGGGGTCGGTTCCGAACATCTCGAGCGAAGCTCTCACGCGGGGCAGATAGCCATGATGGTCCGCCCCCCAGATATTGATGCACTGATCAAACCCGCGCTCAAATTTATGCCGGTGATAGGCGATATCCGAGGCGAGATAGGTGGGCCTTCCGTCCTCCCTGACGACGACTCGGTTTTTCTCATCGCCATAGTCAATTGATTTCAACCATTTAGCTCCGCTTTCCTCGTAAATATGATTCGATTCCTCGAGGGCCCGGACCGCCTCGCCCACCTTGCCGGCCACATCGGCCGGAGCGCCGTCCCCGAAAAGGGACTTTTCGCTGAACCATTCATCGAAGCCCACCCGGAAGACATCAAGATCGAATTTAATCCGGGTGAGAATCAAATCGGCGGTAAAAACGCCAGATGCCTTCAGAGCCGATTCCTCATCCGCCTCGCCAGAGACCGCCTGTCGATAAGACGCGCTCGCCGCAATCTCCCGGATGTAATCGCCCGAGTAGAGATTTTCGGGAAATTCCACCTTTTCGCCATTTTCCTGGAGGTAGCGAAGATACGTCGATTTTCCTAGCAT
>JAPYQX010000009.1 GCA_029937135.1 Nitrospinota bacterium | reverse complement strand
GTACCGAAAATCCTCTCATCCAACATGGACCGATATGAGGGGGGCACGTCAATGGGGCTCTTTTTACGATGCCTCGGCGTTTCGACAATTGCCGGCCGAAACACCGAGGGAACGGGAACATTCTACCATTGCGCCATCACCGAAGATCTCGCTGTCCCCCGAAATGAACGTGACACCCACCTTGCTCTCGTCCGCCACCTGGGCGCGGTTAATCGCGCCGGAGACGATCTCGAAATATGGCCTGGCGCGGATGACGAGCGCTCCGCGGAATCGCATTTGAAAAACTTACCCGGCCAAGGGCCGGTTATCGTGTTGAATCCGGGAACGGACCGTCAGGAAAAAAATTGGCCCGAGGAGCGGTTTTTAGAGGTTATGCGTACGCTTCAAAGCAGCCGAAAGGCCAGGTTCCTATTGACGGGCGGCCCCGCCGAAGCGGACCTCACTGAACGCCTCGCGGAGGCGGAGGCGCCGTACACATTGAATACCGTCGGAAAAATAAGTTACCAAGGCACCGCCGCTCTGATGCGCCGGTGCGATATGGTCCTTACGTCCGATACGGTGGCGCTCCATCTTGCCTGGGCCGCCGGGGCCATGGATGTCGCCCTTTTCAGAAAAGAAAATCTAGGACGCTACCGCCCCTCCACCGAGAAAATCATATGCCTGGTTGGAGAAGATTCAGGTAAAGAATCCCTTGAAATTCCGGTGGATGAAGTAACGAGGGCCTGTCTTGAATTCCTGGACCGGCAAGGAATAGCCGGTTAAGTTGCGCCTGAAAAGCGCCCGGAAGAATGGGATATCTTCATTTTTCTTTTCCAGAATGCCATTTCCATGCTGTTTGCACGATTTTATCAAGGTCCTGAAATTGAGGCCGCCATCCCAAAATCGCGGCCGCCCGGCTGGGATCGGCGATTAACTCCGGGGGATCGCCCGGCCGCCTCCCCTCCTCTCTAACAGCCACCTTGAGTCCGCTTATCCGCTCCACGGACGCAATGACCTCCCGCACCGAGTGCCCCCGTCCTGTCCCCAGATTGAACGCCCCCGGTGCGCCATCATCCATGAGGTGCTTTAGGGCCAAAAGGTGGGCGGTGGCGAGATCTGCCACATGGACATAATCCCTGACGGCGGTTCCATCCCGGGTGGAATAATCGGTTCCAAATATCTTCACGTGCGGCCGAGTTTCGAGAGCAGCCTCGATCACAACAGGAATCAAATGGGTCTCGGGATCGTGGCTTTCCCCAATTTCACCCTCCGGGTCGGCGCCCGAGGCGTTAAAAAATCGGAGCGCCGCCCAACGGATTCCATACGCCTCCCCGAACCACCGAGCAGCGTGCTCGACAAACCGTTTTGATTCTCCATAAGGATTTACGGGATTTTGAGGGTGGTCCTCCGCCAAGGGAATCGTTTCGGGATCACCATAGACCGCGCAGGTGGAAGAGTAAACAAAATTCCTGACGTTCGCGTCAACCATCGCCTCGAACAGACTCAAGGAATTGGTTACGTTGTTTTGAAAATATTTTCGCGGGTTCTCAATCGACTCTCTCACGTAGGTATAGGCGGCGAAGTGGATGACCGCCTCGATGGGGTAATCCGAGAAAACCCCGCTGAGCCGATCGCCATCTGCGAGATCGGCCTCTACGAGCGGGCCGTACTTCACAGCCCATCGGTGGCCACGATCCAAATTATCGATTGTTACGGGGATAAAACCCGCACCGGCCAAAGCCTTGCAGGCATGGCTGCCGATATAGCCAGCTCCACCGGTCACCAAAACATGAGGTTGAGTCGCCAATTTGTCCTTCCCCAAGTCTCATTCACCCACCAATAAACCGATACAAAAAAGCTCCCGAAAACCGTTATCGGCAACAGCCCTTTATCGATTCTTCCAAGTTTCCACTAACGCCCTTATAAAGTTCATCCCGACAATGCGTCAAGGCGGTGCCACCCCTTTTTTTACAGCTACCGTGCGGGGAGATATCGTCTTGACTCCGATATCGTACCCGGAATCGCGCCTTGGCCTTGAATACCCATTTTGCCCTAGAATGGGCCTATTGAAGGAATTAAATGGGAATTGCCGGGTGATGGATTGAGCAGCGCGCCTTGCCGATGTTGTGGTGGCCCGGCAAATGCCAGAGCCATGCTGTCTCCATGAACGAGGAGGGCTATGAGCATTCCGAGCATGCCGGTGGAGAAATACGAGGCCATCTACCGCGAAATTGAGGATCATGATGACCTCAAGGGGGATATTCAGCGCCACATCGAAGAGCGGGGCTGCTATCTTTGTATGCTCGAAGGAGCCCTGTCCTCCCTTCCCGAGGGGTCGTGTGTGCTTGAACTGGGCTGCGGAACCGCGGATTGCACCATGTTTTCGGCGAAACATCCCCGCTTTGCGTTCCGGATAAGGGCGGCAACTTTTACCCCGGGCTCGTCCAATTCAACGATGAAATGCGTCCGCATGGCCGTGCATCCCGACTCTACCGTGCTTTTCAGTACGGAACCCCTCAAAAAATAATCAAAATCAACCTTGCAGCTCGCCTTTTTAAAGGAAATTTCATCATGTGCGCGTACCGCGCAAGCTGGGTGAGAAGTCAGAAACCCACGCCCATCGCGATGTAGCATAGGGGCTGCAGGTAGGAGTCTTCCCCTCCGATGCGCTCGGGCTCATCGCAGTAAACCTCGAAATGCCGATGTTTACCCAGCTTGAGTTGGCCTTCCCCCTCAATGGTTTCGGTATCCGCGGACATGGTGAATACATAACCCGGGGCGGGGAGTTCGGGTTTGTCGATGGCACGCTCTCCGACTACGGAACTGTCTTTTCTCGGATCAAGCGGTTGTTCCATTGGTCTTTCTCCTTAAAAAAATCCGTAAAATGAATTTCATAGGCTTTTATCAGTTGAGAGCGTGCTCTCACCCTCACAAAAAAAAGAAACGCTCCACGGGGCAAAGAGGGTCCGCCCGCCAACCGGCATTCCATCTTGCCGGACACCCGAAAGAATAGTAAATTATGGTCATATTCGCCCGGAACTTTAATCCGCTCCCGCCCCATGCTGTACGAAGTCTTCTCCGTAGCAAAGAGATTTTCACTTTTTCGTGGAAAACCTGCCCGTTCATATTAAATCCGGGCTCGAAGTATTTTTCCACGCCCATGATTTCTCAAAGAGGAGTCTACATCATGAGTCAGACCGGAAGAGCTTGCGTCGCCGAGGCGATCGGCACCTTCGGGCTCTGTTTTATCGGCGCGGGTTCTATCATTTTAGATGCAAAAACAGGTGGCGCCGTGGGGCTCATTGGTATCGCCCTCGCACACGGGCTGATTCTCTCCGTCATGATTTCCGCCCTCGGCGGCGTGTCGGGCGGGCACTTCAATCCGGCGGTGACCATCGGGTTTCTCGTAACTAAAAAACAAGAGATCGGCGAAGGCATTCCCTACATTATCAGCCAACTCGTTGGAGGCACAGTCGCCGGCCTCCTGCTCAGGGCCATTTATGAGCCGGCTGTATGGCAAAAAGTACACCTTGGCACCCCCATGCTGGGCGAAGGCGTGAGCGTTGGAACGGGGATACTGGTCGAAATCGTTCTCACATTTTTCCTTGTTACCGCGATCTGGGGCACCGCGGTGGACGACCGTAAACCCAATATCGGCGGCTTCGGAATCGGCCTGACCATCGCGGCCAATATACTCATGGGGGGACCCCTTACCGGCGCCTCGATGAACCCCGCCCGCACTTTCGGCCCCGCCCTCGCCGGGGGTGGATTTGACGGCCATCTCGTTTACTGGATAGGCCCCATCATTGGAGCCGTGATCGCCGCTGTCCTCTACAATAATATTTTAATCAAGAAAGACTGAGCCCCCCCGCCGGGTTTTTTTCCTTTTCCGGGTTGGACGGCATTTCGGGCTTCGCCAAAAAAAAAATCGGCGGCAGGGAAATCTCCTGGCCGCCGATTTTTTGGGTGGGAACCGCCACTATCAGGCCATTACCGCCTCGCCCACAAGGCCGTAGGATTTTGCAAAGGCCTCTATTTTTTTAAGATTCTCCGCCGATGGCGGGCACAGGGGCAAACGGAACTCAAGAGCGCATTTCCCCATGAAGTGAAGAGTCGCCTTCGCCGGGATGGGATTCGACTCGATGAACATCATCTTGTTCAACTCCCACATTTTATAGTGCAACTCCAAGGCCCGGCTGGTATCGCCGTCCAGTTGGGCCTGGCACATCCCGGAAACATCCGCCGGGGCGACATTGGCCGTAACCGAAATAGTCCCCTTCCCTCCCATCATCATGAGAGGCAAATTCACGAAATCATCTCCCGAGAGAACGGTGAAATCATCCGGACACTGATCGATGACACTGCAAATCATCTTGAGATCACCGCTCGCCTCCTTGATCGCGACGATATTCGGAATTTCAGCCAAGCGGGCGACCGTCTCGGGTGCAATACTGATTACCGTCCGGCCAGGGACATTGTAAACCACGATCGGAATATCGGCCGCCTCCGCCACCGCCTTGAAATGCCGGTAGAGCCCCTCCTGGGTCGGCTTGTTATAATAGGGAACGACAACGAGAGCGCCGCTTGCGCCCGCCGCTTTCGCGAATTGCGTCCGCCGAATCGCCTCGGCCGTGCTGTTCGAGCCAGAACCCGCAATCACCGGAATTCGGCCGTCCACTCGTTTGATAATCAGATCAATTACGGCATCCTGCTCTTCGTGGCTGAGAGTGGCGGCCTCTCCCGTCGTCCCGCAGGCGACAATTCCGTGCGTGCCGTTTTCCAGATGAAAATCGACGAGGGCGCGGACCCCGTCCTCATCCACCTTCCCATCCCGGAAGGGGGTGACTATCGCCACATTGGAGCCTTCAAACATCAGCGTTCCTCCTCGGATACACAGCTTCCCCATTCGGCGCGGCCCCCCATCGAATCGAGAGCCCGCAAGCTAACCCGGCGCCGAATATACCCCCTTAATTTCCAGGTCATTTGGCAAATCCTAACAAACACACCCCCTCACACGCTAGCGTATATTTTCGCCAATTTCCCGCTACCCGGCCGGATTTCAGAGACTGGGGCTCCCAATTGCCCCCTCGAATCCATCCCAGGTCCACAAGAGAGCCCCCTCCCCAAAAAAAACCTTGACCCGCATTAAAAAAAACACTAATATCGTGATGAAAATCAATCAGATAACCCTTCGCCTCGAGAATTCGCATCAGACATCAATTCCGCCCGAAATTACTTCTTGGGGTTAATTCACGATGATATCCCTCTACCGCTTCGCGCTAAATTCCCGGTTCCTGTTAATTATCCTGATTTCAGCCTCTTTCTTCACCCTGTCCCCTGCTCAATCGAGCGAGGCGAAGAGCGCAAAAAAATCCAGAGCCTACCGCTCGGCTTTGCTGATCGAGGCGGAAACCGGCCAGGTTCTCAAGGCTTTTCGCCAGCGCGAACGGGTAATCCCCGCCTCCCTCGTCAAGATAATGACCATCCTTATCGCCCTCGAAAGGATAAAGGAAAAATCCATCGGCATGAGCGATACCATTACCGTATCGAGAAAAGCTTCCCGGATAGGAGGTCAACAAGTCTATTTAAAACAGGGCGAGAAATTCTCGCTCAATGAGCTTCTCAAGGCCGTGGCCATCAGTTCCGCGAACGACGCCGCCTATGCCGTAGCCGAACATGTCGCCAGCGATGCGGAAATATTCACCCAAATCATGAATGAACGCGCAGGGCAGCTTGGCATGACCGACACGAATTTCATCAATGTCAATGGTCTCCCGCCTGATCGCGGAAAACCGCCCAACAAAACAAGCGCCCGGGATATGGCGAAATTGGCTCGAGAGCTTTTGAAATTTCCAATCGTCACGAAGTGGGGAAAGATCAAACACGCCCCGTTTCGGAACGGAAAATTCATACTGACGAATACCAATCGTCTCGTAGGCAAATTCAGGGGCCTCGACGGACTCAAAACCGGCTCCTACCGGAAAGCAGGCTACAGCATCGTCGCTACCGCCAAACAGGGAAATCTCCGTCTGATAGCGATCATCCTCAGCTCGGGGCACCCACGCCGGAGATTCTCCGAGGCGAAACGCCTGCTCGCGTGGGGATTCGCTAACTTTCGTTGGTATGAAGGACAAAAATCCGAGAATAAAACCGGCTATACGGTGAAAGTCAAACGCGGCCAGAAGGACATTATCCATCTGAAGTCTAAAAGCAGATTTCGCAAACTGGTCCGGCGGGGGCAAGAGAAAAATATTTCTGTCCGCAAAGAAATCCCCGCCTCGGTTTCCGCTCCCGTCCGGGCAGGACAGCAAGTGGGCCGTCTCGTGTACGAACTTCACGGGGAAAAAATGGGTGAGGTTTTACTCACCGCCGGCGAATCGGTTGATCGCCTCAGCTTCCTGCAAACGATCATCCGCCTCCGGTAGAACCCGTCTCCCGCGCTCCCATGAACGGAAGCGACATGGCGAAGTAGGCGAGCATGACCACTTCCGAATCGCCGTAGTTATATTCAAATAGTCCGGCGATGAAAAATCCAGTAATCGCCGAGAGCCCAGCGACGCTCAAATAACGCTTCTCGAACCCCGATTCGCCGTATCCTTTCAAGCGCCTTAACGCGGCGGCGAAAAACGCGCCCATGAACCACATCCAGGCCAAGAGTCCCGGAATCCCGCGTTCGGCCGCGATGTTCAGCAGGTTGTTGTGTAAATGGCTCGTGTGCTTTTTCATTGCCTCGGGATGTGCGTACCGGGTGTAGGTACGTTTGATCATGTTGAGACCGGTCCCGAGGAGGGGCCGGTCCCTGACCATCTCCATCCCGCTTTTCCACATAAACACGCGCTCCCGGGTTGAAGGATCCTTCATATCCCCGATACTGAATATCCTGTCGCGGACCGAAGCAGGAGAAAAAACGAGTACGAGCACCGCGAGAGAGGCAATCAAAACAACGCCTTTAATACTGCGCGCCGCGAGAGCCGCGCACAAAGCCGCGGCACCAAAACCAATCCAGGCATTCCGGCTGAAAGTGGACATCAGCGCGGCTATGATGACGATGCTCGCGGCCCCGGCCCATCCCTTGTTCGAGATCTTCTCGGAAATAATGAGGTACGAGATGCCCATGGCGCCCGAGATGAGAAGGTATCCACCCAACGTCATGTAAATACTGAAAAAACCCGACATCCTGTTCTCCAATCCAATGGGCTGCATGAACGCGACGCCAAGGGTGAACACGGATGCCACCGCCGCCGCCGCGAGAAGAGCCTTCACCAGCCAGAGCGCCTCCCTCTCGCTCGAAATCGTGTTCAGCGCGAAATAAAAAATGAGTATCTGAAAAAGCTGCTTGGCATCCTTCAGGCTGCGGAACGGATCATCCGAAAAAGAGGCGCTTATCAGCGTCAGGGCAACCAAAAGGGCGATGGGGCGCCACAGCGGGAGGTGAAAACCGGACGGACGGCCTTCCAACCTCAGCGAAACGAGCCAGGAGCCGATGCCCGTGAAAATAAAAATCTGCGAAACCGATATGGAGAAAGGAGACGAGAGCAGGTATCCGATCAGGCAGATTATCGACAGGCGGCTCAAAGGGGACCGCCCCTTGATCCCCTCGATAAATTCCTCCGGAAGGAGGCCCGCTGTCACTTCAAGACCTCGAATTCAAAATGCATGTCGTTGGCTGGGAAAATCCAGGAAAAATGCTTCTCGTAAATCCTGGGCGAGAGCATGCAAAGCGCCCGCGGGATTAGAGAAATCACCGAGCGGCTAAAAATAAAGTGAAACTCTTTTTGGCGAAAAAGAGCCGCCGTATAGGTGGCTCCCTTGTTCGGGTGATCGGTGAAACATTGAAAGGAACGGCTCGTCAGATGAAGATGGTGAACTGGATCGCTCCACGAATAAATACTCGATACGTGCGCGACCGTGATAATCACCTTCGCGCCGGGCCTGGAGACTCTGTGGACCTCCTCCATCACCGGAACAATGTTTCTGAAATGATCGATTGTCTGGAGGATATACACCTCATCGAATGAATCGTCCCGGAACGGAAACCGGAGCGATTTGCCGTCCACATCCATATCGCAGCATACTTTCGGCTTCGTCTGGGGCCGGATATCCACGCTCACAGCGTCTTCAACCTTTTTCCAGCCGCAGCCCACATCGAGTATCCTAGCCATAAGCCACCTCACGTAGGACAGTTTCATACTCCCCGGCCACGACACTCCACCGCCTCTCTTCGGCGCGCCGCCGGCCCTCCTCGCCCATCGACTTCGCCAAGTCGGGTGTGGTCAAGATGCGTATGAGCGCGTCGGCCACCTCATCGGGGCGATCACCATTCACCAGCAGCCCTGATTTTCCGTCGGCCACCGCCTCCCCGGAACCACCGCTGCGCCCTCCCACAACGGGCACCCCGCAAGCGCCCGCCTCAAGATGAGCAATCCCGAAAGCCTCGGTTTGCCCGGTGGTGGAATCTTCGCGTGATGGCATCGCGAATACATCGCTGGCCTGATAGTAAGCGTGCTCCCCGCGGCCAAACTCACCCATGGGCACTTCCCCGGCGAATATCACCCGCTCCTCAATGCCCAATTCCTTAGCCAGCGCCCATAAAGGAATCGCCTCGGGACCTCCACCAACGATCAGGTAAACGGCCTCGAGCACCTTGTCGAGGATTCGGGGCATCGCCCTGATAACAGTATCGAAACCCTTGACCGCCCGAAGCCGGCCTACCGAGAGGATAATCTTCTTTTCCCCCAGCCCGAACCGCCGGCGGACAATCTCGCCGTCCCCGGGCGGACCAAAAATCTCCGGAGAGACACCGTTCGTTATCGCCGTCATTTTTTTCGCCCGAAGCCCAAGTTCCTTTAGCCGCCCCAGGGCATATTCGCTTACTGCGATCACGGCGTCCGCCCGCGACATGGCCGCGATCAATTCCCCCCGGCGGCGGGACCCGTACACCTCGTTCCCATGAACGATGACCGCGAAGGGCATCCTCAGTTTTTGCGCGGCCAGCGCGGGCCTCAAAAAATCGGCCCGGTGGGTCAAGAGGATCACCTCCGGGCGGTTCCCAAAAACCTCCCCCACGAATCTAGGCCAAAGAAACGGTTTCCAGCCCACACGGACAACCTCGGCTGGAATCTTTTCGTTTTCAGATACAGGTTCACCCTCATACCCCCTGGCCAGCACCCGCACCATGTTATCTCTCCGGGCCAGAGCGCCCGCAAGACGCACGGAAAGAGTCTGCACACCGCCCACCGAGGGCGGATAGGCTGAAGCGCAAACGAGCAGTTTCACGGCGCGCCCGCGGGCGAAGGAGCGCCGTCCCCTTCCCGGCTCTTTTCAGCGGCCACTTCCCGGTAAAGGGCCTCGGTCTGATCGGCATTGGCCTCGACGGTAAACCTGGCGGCGACCTCGCGGGCGGCGGCGCCCATCCGGGCCGCCTTCGCCTCGTCCATGCAAATCCGTATGAGGCGGGCTATTTCATCCGGGTCAACCGGGCTCTTCATCACCAGACCGCTCGTTCCATCCTCCACGATCTCCGCCCCGCCGCTGTAGGGGGAGAAAACACAGGGGAGACCGCTCGCCATCGCCTCAAGGCACACATTGCCGAACGGCTCGTAGAGGGTCGGAAAAACAAATACATCCGCCCCCCGGTAAAGCCGTGGAGCCGGGACATCGATTCCGCAAAAACGCACCCTCTCCAATACGCCGAGGGAGCGGGCCATCCGTTTATAGGGCCGGGTGTTTCCCCGTCCGGCCACGATGAGCCAAGGCGGCCTTCCGGAGAGATCTTCCAGCCGGGCGAATCCTTCAATCAAATACCTGAGACCTTTTCTGAAAAATCCGCTACCGACATAAAGATTAACAAAAGCGTTTCGCGGCACCTCGATCTCATCGCGTATCGCTTCCCGCTCGTCCCCGGCGGGCGGGCGAAATTCATCCATATCCACGCCGTTATATATTACGGGCACGTCCTCCAAGCCAAAGTGATGCCGAATCTCCTCGGCCCCCCTCCGGCTGATTGCCGTTACCCTTCGGGCCTCGCCGCCCCGCATGAGCCCTTCTTCTATCCGAAGGAGAACGCTGTGCAGCGGATCGAGCCGCTTCAGGGCCGATTTCCAACTTGCCATATACCGGGATGAAACCTCGAGCCACTCCCGGTGGACCCCCTCGCCCGCGCGGTAAATATCGCAGGAAAGTATCCGGTCACAGGAATGCGCCACGTCGTAGTCCCCGGCTTCGACCGCCACGGAGGCCATTGACGCAAAGGAGAGGACCTTCAGGAACGAGAATGACCCCCTCACATTGACCTGAAGGAAAGTCACCGAAGGGTGGGGAAGCTCCGGGCAGCGGCGGGCGATAATGTGAACATCGTGGCCTCTCCGGGCCAACTCCCGCGCCAGCATCCAGACATAGCGCTCTACCCCACCCTTGCGGTGAACCGCCGACCGGATGAGAGCGATTTTCATGGGCGCTCCGGTTTCACTGGACAAGGGCGGGCCTACCGGCTTGCTGTTGGTTTTTTCGAGATCAGGTATTGTCCGAGGGCCAAATGCACCAGCCCCGAGTTTTCAAAGGTGTGGATCGCGTCCTCGGGGCTCGAAACAATCGGCTCCCCGTGGAGGTTGTAAGATGTATTCAGAACACCTCCTATCCCGGTCAGCCCCTCGAACGCCTCAATCAGCCGGTAATAGTCGGGATTATAGGAGTTTTCGACCATCTGGGGGCGGAGCGTGCCGTCATAGGGATGACACGCCGCCGAGAGATCCTCTCGCCCGAGCGGCGTGCTGTCGAATGTAAGCATCATGTAGGGCGAGAAAAGCCCCTTGGGATTCACCACATAATCGCCCACCCTCCGAGCGAGGATCGATGGGGCGAATGGCATCCAAAAATCGCGGCTTTTGATCATTTTGTTGATATGGGAGACGACGCGAAAATCCTTCGGGTTGGCCAGAATCGAGCGGTTGCCCAAAGCGCGCGCACCGAACTCCTCGCGGCCCTTCACACGGGCCACCACCTCACCGATCGAAAGGAGCCGGGCCACTTCGGCCTCGATATCATCGAAATGGCGAACGGAATGCGCCCCGCCCACGCCCGTCCCCTCGATGGCCCGGGTGACACCCTCCTCGGAAGTTCCCCGCCCCAGATAGAGCGCCTTCAAGGGGACGCAAGGCCGCTTTCGCCCGCCTCCATCTCCCTCGGCATGAAACCAGTAGGCCGCGCCGATAGCGTTGGATTCGTCCCCGCAACTCGGCAGGACATATATTTCATCGATTTCGTCGAGAACCGCTATTTTCTGGTTCGCCTTGACGTTCATGAACACGCCGCCGCTCAACGCCACGCGGCGCTCGGCCCCAACCTCGCTGGTGGCCTCGATTCCCGCCCGGACCCACTCAAGAAGAAGCTCCTCGAATAAATCCTGCGCCGCTCCGGCCACCCAATCGAACCGGTGGCGAACCAGGTTTTCCATCAAATGGCGAAAACGATCCCGGCGGACTTTCCACCTGAACTCGGGGGCATCCTTGCCCTTGCGCTCGAACGCAATCATTTCCCTGAGTACGGCATATGATTTTTCCTTGCCGTAATCCGGAGCATAGGGAGCAAGACCCATGACCTTGTATTCATGCTCGAGTTGGCGCATCCCCAGATACTGGGTGATAAGGCTATAAAAACTCCCCAGCGAACCGGCCGCGCTCGGAGAAGCGGCTATTCTGTCGATACCTCTCGGACCCGCGGTGTTCCAGGTGGCGCAAAGACCATCGCCCGAAGCGTCATTGGTCAAAACCGCCACCGTTTCCAAGTCTTCACCGGCGAACGGCGAGGCATAGTAAGCTGCGGCCGCGTGCGCGGTATGGTGCTCGACAATGTAAATGCTATTTTTCACGATTCCCAGATGATCGGCGATTTTCCGGAACCGCTCCTCGTTGGGCGTCAGCGTCTTGTCCCCGGCCTCGCCCGACAGGTGAAGCTTCCGGCCCATGTTCCGGGCCTTGCGGCGAATCGGGCTTTTTTTCTTGATCCCCAGATATTCGTCTATGTATTCATCGTCCCGCGTCACTCGCGCGAACCATTCGGGATTCATCGCTTCGTGACCCGCCAGCGCGACCGCGGCCAGGTCGGCACTCCGGATATTTTCATGCTCAAGAAGAAATTCGACGGAACGCCCGGGGTAGGCACCCTGATTCTTCTCCCGCGTGAAGCGCTCCTCGCTCACGCACCCCACCACTTCGCCGTCCTTGAGAAGACAGGCCGTCGCCAGATGGGAGTCGCTGATTCCCAGGATATATTTCGGTTCATCAGCGCCGGATTTCACGCTGCCATCGCCCTCCGGTTCCGTAGCGCCTCGCGGTAGATCGCCGCCATATTTGCCGCCACCACGCGGCGATCAAATTCCTTTTCGGCCCGCTGCCGGGCCGATTCGCCCATCCGCCGCGATTTTTCCGGGTCGGCGCGCAGCGCCGAAAGGGATGCCGCCAGAGCCTCGTCGTCGTCCGGCGGAACGAGGAAACCCTCCCGGCCCTCCCGGACGATCTCGTCCGTGCACCCCACCCGGCTCGCCACGACCGCTCGCCCGGCGGCAAGACAGTCGAAAAGAACCCGGCTTGTTCCCTCGGTGCGCTTCGATGGAAACACAAGGACATCGCAGGCCGAAAAGGCCTCAGAAATTCTCTCGAGATAACCAGTCACCACCGTGCGATCCGCGACGCCCAATTCCCGGGCAAGGGATTTGAGATTATCCATGTCCTCTCCCTTGCCGATAAGGAGGACCCAGGGGGCGTCGCCGCCCCCGGCGGACATCCGCGCCACCGCCCTCAAGAGAACGTCCTGGCCTTTCATCCACATCCGAAGGCTTCCCGCCACCCCGGCCACCCATGCATCCGGAGGAATTCCCCACTCCTTTCGAAAAACGGCCCCGTTACCCTCTTGAGAATAGGGGGCTGGAGAATAGGCGGCGGCGTCCACCCCGCCCATGATCGTCGCGAACCGCTCCGAGGGAAAACCAGCATCCTCAAGGTAGGTCGATCTGATTTTGTCGCAAACCGCCACCGTGCGATCCGTCCCGCGCCGGTAGAGCCAGCGGTTAAAAACGTGGCGGCGGACGGGGGCGAAAATGTGGCGGCTTCTCACCAGGACAGGCCCCCCCCGGAGCCATGCGGCGGCCGCGATCCAGTGCTCGACCCCCCGGTGAACATGCACGGCGTCGAGGGAGCGTTCACGGGCGATAGCCCTCAAAAATCCAATGTCCCGGAAATAACTCGCCGGGCGAAAATTATTGCTGGCCTCGATGAATCCGATTTCCTCGACTCCCTCGCTTCTGGCCCGCTCGGCGACGGCACGGCCGCCCTCCACCGCCCGGCAGAGCAGCATAACGCGGTGGCCCGCCTCCTGAAGCCCGATACTCAGGGCCACCGCCGCCCAGGCGTCAGAACTCCAGCCCCGGCAGGTGAGAATCTGCAAAATGGAGAGCGGGCGATCCGGCGCGGCCGGTTCTTCCTGCGGTGGAACATCAAACGATTCGCGGTTCATGAAGTCGGTTCCGGCTCTTGGATGGAAGCGGACTCGGCTCCCGCTTCCTCCAGGGATGGCGGCTCCTCTTTGCCCACGGCGAACTGCATCTCGCAGAGCCTCCGGTAGATTCCCCCGGCCGCCATCAATTCCTCGTGGCTCCCCCGCTCCACCATTCGCCCTTTTTCGAGAACGGCGATTTCGCCGGCTCCTCTGACAGTGGCGAGCCGATGGGCAACAACGATTGTGGTTCGCCCCTTCATCAGACGATCCAACGCATCCTGAATGATTTTCTCGCTTTCAGCGTCGAGAGCGCTCGTCGCCTCGTCCAGAAGCAATATCGGCGGGTCCTGAAGAATCGCGCGGGCGATAGCGATTCGCTGCCGCTCACCGCCCGAGAGGCGCACACCGTCCTCCCCGAGCATCGTCTCGTAGCCATCGGGCAACGCCTCGATAAAAGCATGAGCGTTCGCGGCCCGGGCGGCGTTCTCAATGCGCTTGCGGGATGCCGATTCACCGGCGCCATAGGCGATATTTCCGGCCACCGTGTCGTCAAAGAGAATTACCTGTTGGCCCACCACTCCGATTCGAGAGCGCAGGCTTTTGAGATCGAATTCGGCGCCGTCCACGCCGTCGAAAGCGATTTGTCCATTCGTTGGCACATAAAAGCGGGGAATCAGGTCGAGCAGGGTGGTTTTCCCCGCGCCGCTCAGGCCCACCAGGGCGAACACTCCGCCAGCGGGCACCACGAAATTCAGGTTTTCCAGGACGGCTCCGTCGCCGTAGTCAAAACCCACATCCGAGAAGCGGATTTCCCGCGAAAGGGATTTCATTTTCCGCCCGCCGGGGTTGAGTTCCTCGGCCGCATGGCTGTCCATCAATTCGAAAACCGACTGCCCGCCGGCGACCCCTTCCATCAGCGTGTGGTACACCCGCGAAAGGGATTTAATCGGGCTGTATATCATCCCGATCGCCACGAGAAAGCTCGAAAGTTGCCCCGGCGTCATCTCCCCCCGAATAACCATCCCCGCGCCGAACCAGAGGACCAGCCCCCCCAAAACGCCTCCGATGGTCTCGACGATCGGCGGCGTCATCGCACGAATCCGCATGGCTTTCATGACCCGCCGGAAAAACGAAAGGTTCGCGCGGCTGAACCGCTCATCCTCGGCCGCTTCGGCTCCGAACGCCTTGACCACCCGGATTCCGACATAGGTTTCCTTCATCAGGGCGCTGATATCGCCCATCTTCCTTTGTGTGGAGCGGGTGATACGGCGAATTTTTTCGCCGAACACGGCGATGAGAGCGCCCACGGGCGGAACAATAACGATGAAGATAAGGGCCATCTTCGGATTCTGATAAATGGCGACGGCCAAAAGCCCCAGAAAAGTGAAAAAATGACGGCCCAGATCGCGAATCGCGCTCGACGCCGCCTTTTGCATCAGCGTGATGTCGTAGGTGACCTTGGACATCAACTCCCCGGTCGATTTGTCATCGAAGAAACTCATGGGAAGGCCAAGGAGATGCCGGTGGAGCCCGTTCCGAATATCCATCACCACCCGCTGGCCCACCCAGTACATGAAGTAGTTCTGGCAATAGGCGAGGACACCCTTTAGGGCGTAGATTCCAGCCAACCCCAGCGAAAGGAGATAGGCCACCGAAATGTCCCTGGCGATGAGAACATCGTCCACCGCATAGCGGACCAGGAGCGCGGGAGCGGCATTGAACGCACCAACAAAAAGGGTGCACACGACAGCGGTCCAAAACCGCGCGCGGTAGGGCTTTAGATATTCGAGTATACGGAGGTAGGTCTGGGACTTGCTCACCGCCGCATCTCCTTGGGCGACTGTGATATCCCCAGAATCTGGGCATAAATATTTTCGACCATTTCTCCCCGGTATCCGTTATAGAAGTGCCGCTCCACCCGCTGCCGCCCGGCGCGGCCAAACTGGGTGCGCTTGCTCTTGTCGGTGACCAGATTCTGGAGCGCGGCCGCAAGGGCGCCGGAATTATTCGGCGGTACGACATAGGATGTCACGCCATCGCGGACCGCTTCGTCGAGACCATTGTGCGAGGTCACAACGCAGGGAATTCCCATCGCCATCGCCTCGAGCAGGGCACGGCTGGTCCCCTCCGACCCCGGTGCGAGCAAGGTGAAAATATCGAGCCCCGCGAGCACGTCGGGAAGCTCCTCCTCGGTATAACCGGGGAAATGCACCCGCTCATTCAGGCCCAATGAAGTGACACGCTCCCGGATAGTCGGGAGATATTCTCCCTTTCCGACAATCACAAGGTGAACCCCGGGCACCTTCGCGGCGAGAAGGTGAAACGATTCGAGAAGGGTCATGTATCCCCGGTCCGGGGCCAGGCGGGAGACAATTCCGATGAGGACTGCCTTGTTGGGAAGCTCCAGGATATCCCGCCCATTAGCGCGAGACTCGATCGAGGCCGGGCGGAAGCGCTCGATATCCACCCCGCCCCGGACCATATGGAGCCGGGCGGGGGGGACCTGCAACTGGTTTTTCAGTATTCCGGCGATATGGCTATTCACGCCGATTACGCCGTCCGTCATGCGAGTCAGGAGGTACTTGTTGAAAAAGTTCGATTTCGCCGCCCGTGGGTGATGAACCGTTCGTACAAGGCGGGGCCGGCTTTTTGCTCTTTGAATAGCGAAGTAAGCAATCCAGTTGTCAGCCGTAAGATGGCAGTGAACAATATCGGCGCCGACCTTATCGATGAGGCTGGCCAAGGCGCTGACGGATCCCCAAATCCGCATGGGGCTCAGGCTCCGGGTGGGGTCCACATCCTCGATCCGCGGATAGCCGGCCGCCTCGGCCTGCTCTTCAAGCGCATCGCCGCCCACGCAAACAAAATGCATGTCATGGCCCCGCTTGCCCAGGGCATCGGTCAGGAAAAGAGCGGGCTCGGCCGGACCCGTCCACCACGGACTGCTGATAACCTGGATAATTTTCAGCTGGCGCATGCCGATACCACCTCCTCGTAAATCCGCACCGTCTCGTCGAGCATTTTATCAACTGTATGATGTTCCCTGACGAACAATCTTCCCGAAGCGCCCATCTGCTTTCTCCGGCCGGAATCCCCGATTAATTCCCCCACGGCCCCGGCCATGGCGTCCGGATCTCCCGGAGGAACCACTACCCCCGCTTCCGCCGGGAGAATCGCCTCGGGGACACCGCCGATATCGGTCCCGACAATAGCCACCCCCATGGACATCGCCTGAAGAGCGACCTGGGGAATTCCCTCCGTCCGCGTCGAGGCGATCACCAACAGATCGAGGGCGGCCATGACCTCGGGGATATCGTCCCGGTAGCCGGTGAAGGTAACCGTGCCGTCCGCCAGCCCGAGCTCCCTGGCCTGCTCCCGGAAGATTTCCCCCCAGTGCCCCTCTCCGACAACAAAAAAACGGGTGGCGTTTCCCTTTTCCTTAACAAGCCGGGCCGCGGCCAGAAAATGCTCCACCCCTTTACTCTTTCTAAGGTTGGCGACAAGCCCCACCATCGGAACGCCCTCGGGCACGTCGAACTCCGCCCGAAAAGCAGCGCCGGAGACTTCTTCGTTGAATAGAGAAATATCCACGCCTGTGGGGAGTACGGAAATCCTCGAAGAGTCGCACAGACCGGCTTCGGCCAGCATCCAGCGAGTGAGTTCCGCCGTCGTCATTATCCGGCTCGGCAGGCGGTAAACCCAATTGAAAAGATGACCACTGGCAGGGATCGATACATGGCGTGTCCTGATGATCGGAACACCCAGCAACCGGCCCACCAGCCCGGCCAGCCAGCTGTCCTTGCTGGAATGCGTGTGTATGACATCGGGGCGGGTTTCCCGAATCAGGGACAGGAGCCGCGCGAAAGCCACCGGGTCCCAACTGGTTCTCATTCGTACACTTCGAAATGGTACGCCGCTTTGCCTTGCCTCCCGTCCAATCAGGCTATCGGGCTGGCCCACAACGAGGACACTGTGCCCTCTTTTCAGGAGAAAGGCCGCCTCGAGGAGGACGCGCTTTTCCTGCCCTCCCAGGCCAGGGGAGGCCTCGGTATGGAGAATGTTAAGTGGTTTCACGTCCTCGGCGCCTCTCCCAGAGGAAGGCGGACCGCATAAAAACATAGTAGGCATAACCGGCCGAGACGATGAATCCCTCGCGCCCATCCCGCCAGCCGCCCTTGAGGGCATACCCCTTCACAAATCGCCAAATCGGGCGAGCGAGAAAATCGGAGGCGCCGGGCTTGCGTCCCTGCGAGTGGAGTTCCTCCGCCGCCAGCCCGGCATAGCGCACCTGACGGTCGAAAAAATCACCGATATCCTTGTAGCTGCGATGTTCGAGGGGTTCGATGAGGGAATCCACTTTCCCGTTTACGTCCACCGATTCGTGAACCTGCTTTTTATTGAAACTGCCCTGCTCCTTGCGAAAAAGGCGGACCTGGTAGTCCGGCCAATGGTCGCCGTGGCGAAGCCATTTTCCGAAAAATATGTTTTTCCGGGGGAGACGGTAGCCATCGGCCGGCCCGTCATGGCCAAGAACCTTTAAAATTTCCTCCCGAAGAGCCTCGGTGACTACCTCATCCGCATCGAGACTCAGTATCCAGAGATGACTCGTCTTTTCGAGCGCCAGATTTTTTTGGGCCGAGTAGCCCTTCCAGGGAGCTTCGAGGACCGTCGCGCCGCGATTGCGGCAGATGGCCTGCGTGTCATCCTCGCTTTCGCTATCGATGACGATGATTTCATCCGCCCAGGCCACGCTGTCGAGACAAGCCCCGATTCGGGCGGCCTCGTTCCTCGCGACGATGGCTACGCTCACAGGTTGGCGCTGCGCTCCAGCCTCCAGGCGCACCGTCGGGCCGCCGCTGCGCTCGGCCACCTCCGGCATCCCTAGCCTTTCCCCTGACTCTTTTCCCACTCATCAAGCGGTATGGCCTCATCCACCATCATGATGGGAATATCGTCCTGTATCCGGTAGACAAGTTTCGAGTCCTTGCAGATGAGAAAATTCCCGTCCTCGCTAAGCTCCAGAGGCTTCTTGCTTACGGGGCACGCAAGAATTTCAAGCAACTCCTTATCGATGGTCATCTCTTTATTCTCCCTAAGAGCCATTCGTGCTCAGCCTTGAGGCCTTCCCTTAATTTCGTTTTCGGCTGAAAATCAATTTCCGCTCTCGCCAGAGAGGTATCCGCCCAGGTGTGGCGAACGTCCCCTTTTTGGACTTCCTCCCGTATCTCCTTGAGCGGGGCGCCCTGAATCTCGCCTATCAGGGCAATCACTTCATTCAAGGTAGCCCGGTGCCCCCCGCCGATATTGTAAACCGACCCGGCTTTCCCCTTCATCATGGCCTGATAATTCCCCTCGGCGGCATCGGCCACGAAGGTGAAATCCCGGCTCTGCTCCCCGTCACCGTATACCGAAATCGGCTTGCCCTCGATTCCCGCCGTGATAAACCGGCGAAACGCCATATCCGGCCGCTGGCGAGGACCATATACGGTGAAATAGCGGAGGGCCACCGTTTGGATTCCAAAATTCCTGTAATACAGATAACAAAGGTGCTCTCCGGCCAGTTTGGATACACCGTAGGGCGATACCGGTCTTGGAACGGCCTCCTCTTTTGTCGGCCCCTCGAGAGCGTCTCCGTAGATTGACGAGGAGGAAGCATAAACAAAAGCCTTGAGTTTCCGGTCCCGGCAAGCTTCTAAAAGCCGCTGGGTCGAGAGGTTGTTGTCATCGAGGTAAACCGAAAAAGCCTTGCCCCAGCTATCGCGCACCCCGGCCTGGGCCGCCAGATGGAAAACGCCGTCCACCCCCGATACGATTTCATCGAGGGAATCCTTGCTCAAATCCATCTCGATAAAATCAAAACCGTCCGTATCCCGAAGCGCCTGGAGATTCGCCTCCTTGTCTTCTCTCCCGTAAAAGGTTGAAAACCTATCCACACCAACGACCCGGGCGCCATCGGCGAGCAAACGCTCGCACTGATGCGAACCGATGAACCCGGCGGCGCCGGTCACTAAGAAGCTAGACACTTAAAACTCCTTTTATTTTCGCATACTTAGCGGGAATTTTCATGGGTATTCCATAGATTCCGAATAGCCAGTATTGCTTCATCCGCACCGATAAGGTCAAGGCACTCAATGTCCGGGCAGGTCCTGCCATAACATCCACTACAGGCAAGACGGTGGTGAAGAACGGCATGTCCCTCTCCCCAGGGGCCGTTGCGCCAGGGTTCCGTCGGTCCAATAAGGGCCAGGCACCTCACGCCAAGGGCCGCCGCCAGATGAAGCGGTCCCGTATCGCCACCGGCGAAAACATCCGCCCGCCGAATCAATGCCATGAGTTGACGGATGCCGGTCGGAGGGGCCAGGGCGGCGCCGGAGCGCATGGTAGCCGCCACCCGCCTGGCCTCCTCTTCCTCTCCGGGCCCCCAAGTCAGCAGGGTGCGCCCGCCCGAAATCTCCGCCCATGCGTCGCCGAGGGCGGCATAGCGCCCAGCTTCCCACCGCTTCGTCTCCCATCCCGCACCGGGATGCATGATCAGCAGCGGGTGGCCGGACAACAAACCCTCCCGGCGAAGCCAGGCCTCCGCCTCTTCCCCTTCGCCGGCCTGCTCGGGAAGCGGAAAACGAATCCCACCGTCCACCGGCCGGGATACGCCAAGCGGCTCGAGCAGGGAAAGATTTTTTTCGATGACATGGTGAGGACCCTCGATAGCCTTCGCCCAATGGGTCGTAAAAACGACGTTCAGCCCCTCCCGGCAGGCGCGCTGCTCAAAACCGATCCTCATCTCCGCGCCCGAGGCCCAGGCGATCACCCCGCTTTTAATCAAACCCTGCGCATCGATGGCGACGCCGGCCCCCAACCTTTTTAGAATAGTAAAAGTCCGGCGCAGCTCCGAGGGGATTTTCAGGACGCCCCCCCTTGTCCAGGACTTCGAATCCACGACAACCACTTGATTGATATCGGGGTTTCCCTCGAGAAGCACGCTCGGCCCCGGCGCCACCGCCCAGAATATCTTGGACAAGGGAAAAGCATCCCGGATCGCACTTGCCAACGGCAGGGTATGAATGACATCTCCGACGGCGCCGAGGCGCACGAGGAGGAACCGATCGGTCATCTCGATTCGGGCGGGCCTGTACGCGAACCGATTTCCGTTGAGGAATGATCCTTGGGATCGCCGCAGATGGCCACCTCTCCGCCATAACTTTTCACCGTCTCGCGCTCCGGAACAGTTTCGATGGTGTAGTCGGTTCCTTTCGCATGGACATGGGGTTTCAACGAAAGGAGGAGGCTCGAAACATTGCCTTCATCGAATAAAACAAGATAATTCACCATCTCAAGGGCGGAGAGAATTTCGAGGCGTTCATCCTGAGTGGTGTACGGCCTGCCCTCCCCTTTGAGCCGCCGGGCCGATTCATCCGAATTCACGGCAATAATCAGGACATCACCCAGCGCGCGCGCCTCGCGGAGGTAGCGCACATGGCCGGCGTGGAGTAAATCAAAGCAGCCATTCGTGAATACCACACGTCTCCCGGCTTTTTTGTCGCACTCCACCGCCTCAACGAGTTCATCTGTGGTAAATAGCTTTCCGCCGAAGGAGCCAATCGGACTGTTCAACTCTGGTCCCCCTCCAACATTCCGAGAAGCTCTTCGCGGTAAACCGTCGCCGTACCACGCTTCATGACGACAAGTCCCGCGGCCCGATTGGCGATTTCGGCCGCGTCCGGCGGCGGCGCTCCGGCGGCCAGCGAGAGCGTGAACGCGGAAATGACCGTGTCCCCCGCGCCCGTGACATCAGAAGCCTCCTCGGACCCGAATACGGGGATATCCCGCCTTGCCCCGCCGTTTTCAAAAACGCTCATTCCCTTACTCCCCCGGGTAATGAGCACCGCGCGAGCCCCGGTCCGCTCCAGCAGGGCCGCTCCCGCATCGCCCAGGCGGTCCCCCTCGGGAACGTAGCCGAGAAGCCTCTCGACCTCCTCCTCGTTCGGAGTGATCGCCGTTATTCCCTTATATGCATCGGCGCGGTGACGGCTATCCACCGTGACGATCATCTCCCGCGCCAGACGGCCCGCGGCCTCCCGGACGGCATCGGTCACTACCCCCAGGCCGTAGTCGGAGACGATCAATGCGTTAACGCCATTGCCCGGAAGTGCATCGAGCGCACCGAGAATCCGGGCTTCCAGCTCTCCCCCCACCTCCAGCTGGCGCTCGTGATCGATTCGGATCACCTGCTGACGGCTGGTGTTTCGCCCACCGGCCATGATGCGCGTCTTGGTCGGGGTGAACCGCCCCTCGTCGAGAAAAAGATTCCCGGCATCAACCCCGCCCGCCTCGGCGGCGCGCCTCAGAGCCTCGCCGTTCGCATCCGCCCCGAGGGCGCCGATGGCCATGACCTTCCCCCCAAGAGAGGCCGCGTTCATGGCGGCGTTTCCTCCGCCACCGGGGAGAATTTCCCGCGAGTTGAAGTCGAGAACGATGACCGGAGCCTCACGGCTGATACGGGAGGTGTCCCCGTGGATAAATTCATCGGCGATATAGTCGCCCACAACCGCCACCCGCAGCGAGGGAAACCCCTCGACATATTCGCGAAGGGACTGGGTCATCTAACCCCCATTCCTTTCATCGAGAATCAACTGGACGGCTTGATAGGCGTCCTCGGCGAGGATGTCGGGCTGGCGGGTCCAGCCATCGCCGAAATGATCCCGCGAGCCGCGCCCGTAGCCGGTGAGCACATAAGCGCCCCGGCAGCCCGCGGCCCATCCGCATTCCATATCGGAGTATTTATCCCCGATCATATAGGAACGCCCGAGGTCAACACCGTGATCCTTCGCCGCCTGGAGGAGCATTCCGGGCCTGGGCTTTCTCATATCGGAATCCACGGCCAGGGCGGGGTCATCGGAGCTTGGGTGATAGGGACACATATAGATGGCATCGAGATGCGCCCCCTGGCGCGCCAACTCCGCTTCGAGCTTTTCATGGACGCGCCCGATCATCTCCAGCGGAAAATACCCCCGCGCAGCGCCCGCCTGATTCGTCACCAAAATTACCAGCAGTCCCGCTTCGTTCACGCACCTCACCGCCGCCGCCGACCGGGGATAGAGCTTATAAT
>JAPYQX010000291.1 GCA_029937135.1 Nitrospinota bacterium | reverse complement strand
GCCCAGGGCAAGGGCAAGAATATCTGGAAGCAAAGAAGCATGAGCACTCCCAGCACCAACTCCTCGCCAGTAATGTTCCCGAAGAGGCGAAGCGAAAGCGAGAGAGGACGGGCAAGATGGGAGATGATTTCGATGGGGACCATGAGCGGCGCCAACCAAAGAATCGGACCGGTGAAATGCTCCAAGTATTTGACGCCGTTCTTTTTGAACCCAATGTAATGGGTGGCCAAAAACACTGTCAGCGCACATCCGACATTGGTGTTGATATTGCTGGTTGGAGCCATGGCGCCCGGGAGAATACCTATTACGTTGGAGAGGAAAATATAGACGGCGAGGGTGAATATCAGGGGAAAGTAGGGTTTTCCCTCTGGCCCCAACGTGTCATTCATGAACGTAGACACTCCCTCGAAAAGGGTTTCGAGGACATTTTGGCTTCCGAAAGGTATGGTTTGCAGACTCCGGGTCGCCAGAATGGAGACAGCAATCAGGAGTGCCATTACCGCCCAGGTGTAAATGACGTTCGGAAAATCGTCGAAACCGGGAATAAATCCAAGGTAGAGAAAGGGGTGAAATTTTTCCATGGCTTATGCCCTTGCTGCGGCTTCTCCTTTTATGAGGGCGAGCATTCCATAAAAAACAATTCCCATGACGGGAGCGGAAAGTCCAATAACCACGCTAATCACAGGCAGGCGCCCCCATGCGATCGCGCCGGCTACGGTCAGGAGCAAGACCAGGAACCGGGCAGCGTAAAGAACATGGTGCCACCATTTGAGCTTCGCGCTTCCAGACCTGAAAACCAGGCCGAAATAAATGTCCATCCCGCGGAAGTTACCCAAGCTTAAGGCGCCGCCGGCTGCGATGCCCATCGCGAATAAAGGCGAGCCAAAAAACAAAGAGCCCGCCGCGAGCGACAACAGAATAGCCCATCCCGATTTTTGAATCTTTTTCAGGATGGAGGAGGGCTCCATGGCGGGGGGCAACGGGTTTTGTTCCACTTAACGCGAAATCCTCAATAACTCGATGAATGCTGAAACAAATCCCAATATCCCTCCCACCACCATCCCCCATGGGTAGGTGGAGAGAAGCCAATCCACGCCGTAACCCAATCCGCCACCCACAAGGGGGGCCGTGACAAAATTCCACCCGGCCGAGGCAGCCCTGAGTTCCCGCAACCTGATCCGGTGTCTTGCGTCGCTTTTTTGGCCGGAACCCGGAGGATTGGAGGATCGGCCTCCCCCTGAAAGGCGCGAGGTCATCAAAAACCCTCCCCTTCAGCTGCCCCATGAATCATGCGGCGGCAACCTAGCAATCTGGTATGGGGGTGTCAAGATGAAAAGGGGTTTAAAATACGGAGTTCATCGGGCCATGAAATCATGATGGTTGGGGGAGGGGTTAGCGGAGACATCCCGGGTTGAGAAATAAGAGTTGTCAGTCCGCTGAAGGAGGGATCTGGGGTGGTGGCGGGCAGTTTTGGCGCGTCAGTTAGCTGTCTAATATGAGTCCCTTTTGAAAAAAAAATTGCAAGGCGTCAAAATACGAACAATTTGAAGGAAAAATTTTGGTACAGTTATGAAATTGGTATTTTTGACGGCCTGATTTTTGCTCTCTGATCAAGGAGGATTGTTTTCGAGTGTGTATTACTTTTGGAAATTTTCCATCTCGTAAAGTAAACACTTTATAAACAGTATGTTATGAAATTTATCGCTGTGTAATTATAAGTGAAGCGTAAGAATTTCATCGAAAATCGGATCATTTTTTTAACATATCATACGTTTTGTGTTCCAATTTGCTTGAAATTTTGGGGTTGTCTTACTAAGCGCTCTGGGTCACGGTAGTTTTGGAAACCAGGATGAGCGATAAAAGCGCGTTTTTATGCGGCTATAATCTAAAAAGACGCTGATTGGCTGGAGAAGTCCCTTCAAGCGAAGGGTTTTGAGGCTGATAGGGCGGATAATCTGGACTGGATGCGTGCGAGAAATGCACGCGTTGTTTTTTGTTCTATCGCCGCCGATCTCCCCGAAAAGAAGTTCAATTCCCTCCTGGAAGAAATTCAGGTTGTCCGTTTAGCCCGTAGCGAACTTCCCATTTTTTGCACATCCGAAGGCGGTAATCTGGACCGAATCGTCCAGGTGGTCCGGGCCGGCGCCAGCGACTTTGAAAAATGGTCTCCAGGTGAAGATTCTTCGCCCGTGAGGCTGCTTGAGTTGGCCGGCTCAATTCCTGAGAAAAAAGAGCCGCCGGCTGGAAAATACGATGGTAAGGAATTTTGCGGAATTTTGGGCCAAAGTTCAGAGATCAGGCAGGTTTTTGATTTTATCACCAAGGTAAGCGCGAGCTCCAGCATCATTCTGATCGCGGGGAAAGTGGCACCGGCAAGGAACTTGTTTGCCGGGCGATACATAAACTTAGCAACAGAGGGAAAGGACCTTTAATTCCAATTAATTGCGGAGCCATACTTGAGGAATTACTCGAAAGTGAATTGTTTGGCCACGAAAAGGCGCTTTTACCGGGGCGACAAGCGCCAGGGAGGGTAGGTTTCAGATGGCCGACAAGGGGACTATTTTCCTTGATGAAGTCAGTGAGATGAGCCCTAAGCTTCAGGTCAAATTTTTGCGTGTCCTCCAGGAAAGTGAGTTCGAGAGAGTTGGAGGCGGGAAGACGATTCATGTCGATGTTCGTGTAATTGCCGCGACTAACAAGGATTTGGAGGATTCGGTCGGGCGCAATGAATTTCGGGAGGATTTGTACTACCGCCTTAATGTTGTACCGCTTCAAATTCCTCCTCTCCGAGATAGATATGGATATATATCTATTTTAATTCAATCGTTTATGGAAAAAATTTCGAGAAAGAAAATTAACTTCCTTGGGGTCTGTTGCGCCAGACGCCATGCGGCACTCCAGGAATACCATTGGCCGGGAAATATCCGTGAGCTTGAAAATTTAATCGAACGAATGGCGATTTTGGCCGAGAGTCCTGTATTGAGGCTTGAGGATCTTCCTGAACGGTTTTTAAGAGGCCGGAAGGTTAAATCAGGGGCCTCCGTAGAGGGCCTTCTTGATATTCCTGATGATGGTATTAATCTTAAAGCTGTAATGGAAGATATGGAATCTAAACTGATTGAAAAGGCGCTTGAGAAAAGCGGAGGCGTAAAAATCGTGCGGCCCAATTGCTTGGGTTAAACCGGACAACCTTGGTTGAGAAGCTCAAAAAGAAAAAAATTGAAGAAGCTAAAACTAGTTGAGTGAGATACTTGAAATGATAACAATTACTTACATACATTAAGTCAAAGTGTGTTGTGATCCGGAGGATGCCTCCCCTGGATCGTGGGTGTTGAGCGGTGGATTAATTTTGATTTGCCATAACGAGTATCGGGAAGCTTGGGGATGACCTACAAAAAGATAATCACAAAGTGGATTGTTTTTGCTGTCGGTTTTTCGGTATTCGTATTATTTGCGCATACATCCGCTCTTGCTGCCCCTGAAGAAGGAAAACCCGCAAAGAAGTTGTACCCGGCGGCTGAATTCCAAAATAACCCGACGTTGATGTTTCGCGTGGCACTCCGGTTCAGTCAAAGGGGGCTGTATGCCCGCGCGATCCCGATTTTGGCCAGTTTTGTTAAGAGTTTTCCCAATAGGGCTGAGCACCGGCGGGCGACCTTCATGTTGGCTGATGCTTATTTCTTTATTGCCAAGACCGGTGCATCGATTGAATTTGACAATTCTATCAAGGCCTATCTCCTGGCTCTTTCACTCTATCCTCAGGCTCCTCAGATGCCTGCTGCATATTACAGGTTAGGACAGGCCTATAAGACAAAACACAAGGCCGCGGAAGCCCAGGTCGCCTTCCGCATCCTTCTTGAGCGAGCTCCTGAGAGTCCCCAAGCCCCACAGGCCCAGCTCGAAATTGCTGAAAGGTATATCCAACTTCGAGATCCTAAAAGCGCAATTATCGAATTCAACAAAATTTCAAAGAAAT
>JAPYQX010000290.1 GCA_029937135.1 Nitrospinota bacterium | reverse complement strand
TGTCAAAGCCGCGCTATTAGCGAAGGGAAGAAGCACGAAAATTATTTCAATTGATCCACACCCAACAGCAGAAATAGATGTGCTCTGCGACGAGTTAATACGGCAACCTCTGGAAACAATCGACCCTTCTTTTTTTGAACAACTTTTGCCGGGCGATACTTTGTTTTTTGATGGCTCACACACTTCGTACATGAATTCCGACGTAACAACATTCATGCTTGACGTTCTTCCGTTAATCAAAAAGGGAGTTCTTGTTGGCATTCATGATATATTTTTCCCATATGATTATTATAGTACATGGGCAAAACGAGGGTATAATGAACAATATCTTCTCGCCAGTTATTTGTTGTCGAATCCAAATTACTTCGATATACAACTCCCAAATTTTTGGATCCATCAAGAAAGAATGCATCACGAACCTTTAAAAAATATATGGGGTGTATTGGGTGACCAGTTTCGCGATCGTGCTCCCAGCACTTTCTGGATCGTTAAAAATTAATATTCCAAACGAGATAAATATTAATTGCATGGCACTGTCTTTGTCGGTAGGTTGTGGGTTCGTTATAGGCTGAGCAAACTCATATTGTGGGGAGGGGTGATAGCCGGCCTCCAAAGGAGCTGCGTTTTCCTCGGCCGCTCAAGCTCGGCACCAGTCTTATTTTTCGGGAATGTTGCTGGCTGGGGATTGAGAATAATAGTCATCGGGATTTTCGTCTGAAGAATTTTTGCCGAAAATAGAAAAAATCATTGAGCTATTATCGAGCTCATCTTGGGGGCTTGTGCGAAAGGTGAATGATAGATCTCGTCCGATTGTCAATTTGTAGCACTCAAAATAACTCGCGTAAAATTATCGTGAACAAAAGCACCGTCCCGGTCGGGACCGGTGGTTTTGTCGGCAAGGTGATCGTAGGGTCCCGGGGAAGGAACGGCTCCTTCGATGTGGGGAGGGTGGGAACCATGCTGGAGAATATCGAGATGTGGCTCTCTCTGCTGTTTGGGATCATTAAAAATGGCCCAATTTATCCCGATTTTATGTCGTGACTGCATTTTGAAGGATTGAGATGACCAAATATTTTCTGGACGTAGCGTATTGCGCTGATCAATCAGTGCGTACTGGCATCCCGGTTTTGCCACACGCTCGTTATTATGTGCGTGGAACCGAGGATGATAGCTCATATATTTTTTTGCGTGAGGATATTTTCAAACGCCTGGAAAGTATACCGTTATATTCAGCCGTCGAGACTACGGAGTCCGCAGATGCTGTTCTGATGCCTCTTGATTTTAGTGCAGTCCATCGTACAGCGCCCCACATCGAGAATCATTATCGGAATTTGGCCGAGAAGGCTGGTCTTCCACTTCTTGTGGCGCATTTCGGCGATAACACAGAGGATGTGCCTGGGGAAAATTTAATCATTTTGCGATACAGCAAGTATCGGTCGACACTACGTGCGAATGAGATTCTCTGTCCTTCAACATCTGCGGATCTTTGTGCTGAGGCTGATTTTCCGATCTTGGAGAAGCCGAAGCGGCCGTCAGTAGGCTTTGTGGGTATGTCTCAAAAGAGCGACACGCTTGGCCGACTGCGCAGGATGTTTTCGTACGGAAAACGTGATTACATGCTCAGCGGACTTTCTCTATTAAGTCCCTCGGCCGGGTACCGTCGATCTGGGCTGTATTTTCGATCTCGGGTACTGAATGTTCTTGAGAAAACGGAAGGTGTGAAATGCGACTTTATTCAACGGAATTTCTGGGGCCGTGAATTTACCGCAAGGAGAGAAGCCAATAAGGTCAGGCTTCGCCAGGATTTTTTGGACAACGTCGCCCGTAATATTTACCTTTTATGTATTCGCGGCGCAGGGAATTATTCGATTCGATTCTTCGAAATTCTCAGTGCCGGAAGGATCCCCGTTATCATAGATACGGATGCCCCCCTGCCCATGGAAGATATCATTAATTACCGTTCTTTCTGTCTCTTCGTTGACGCGAAGGATCTGAAGCAAACGGGCCGTCATATTATTGAGCATCATGCGTCCTTTGATTCTGATGCACTTATTGATATGCAGTTAAAGGCCCAAAGAACCTTTCGCGAGAAATTGCGGTTCGATGTCTTCTCCGAGCGCCTGTTTCGAGAGACGCTTCCAGCAATGCTTCGGAAATGAAAGTGAGTATTTTTGACTATATGGCCGCAATGGAATGCGCGGGCAGATCTCAGCTTCGCTCTCTCAAGCATACCATAGCCACGATTCTGAGCGGGCACGACGGCTTATGATGGGCCCCGCGCTATGCTGGATGTTCAATAAGGCCACGATTGCTAAAGGCGCGCCCCGCCATCTCAGTTCTGATCACAACCCTTTATTCCGCTACCTCCAGTGGAGGGCCAACCTGAGAATTCGAGAGATCTAGGAAATCAAAACCGTTCCCCATGCACCGATATCTCATCCCTTCACCGAACGGCTCGTTGGCACCATTCGAAGAGAGTTTCTGGACCAGACTCTTTTCTGGAACGAGCGCGATCTGGAAGAGAAGCTGGTGGAGTTTCAGGATTACTACAACGCTCACCGGGTTCACCAGGCATTGAATCTGAATACACCTGCTGAAACCGCCGGGGAGGAAATTCCTACCCATGTGAATTTTGAAAATTATTCCTGGAACTCACATTTCAGGGGACTGTTCCAGACACCAATTGCCGCCTGATTAGGAATTCGCCCTGGACACGACACGAGTGAGTTCGGATGCCTAAAATGAGTCAATTCACATGCGATGAGTTTTCAGGAGGGACAGGTTCCGGTAAACGGTCTCTTTGGGACCGATCAAGGGCAATTCCGTCAACGGTCATCGTCCTCTTTTAACGCCGGGGCGGTCCACGGCTATTCGGCGATGAACCAGTAATAATCTCCGGTGTAGCCGTTCTCGCCGAAAAACTTCACCCAGTCATCGACATGCATATAGGTCAACGCCGTTAAATTCCACGCGAGCATCCGCTGGTGTTCGTCCTCGTTTCTCCAGGCGTCGTTGACGATGAACGAATTGGCGCGGCTCACCCGCTCGATTTCGCGTAGCGCCCGCGCACATTCCCCGCGCAACAGGTTGTGGATGGTATTGATGGAGATTACAAGATCGAAGGAGTCATCCTCGTAGGGCAGCTCCCTCGCGTTTCCGGCGCGCAGATATTCCGCCACCGGATCGAAGGCGTTTTCGATGGCATATTCGGAAATATCGATTCCGGCGACGGTGGCGTCCGGCATCAGCTCCTTGAAATCGTGCAGCATGAAACCCTTGCCGCAACCGACATCGAGAATACTGGCGCTGTCCACAAGCCCGTAGTGATCTCGGAAGCGCTTGACCGTCTCCTGCCAGAAGCGGGGATGATAGTTGTAGCCCCCGTACCCGTTGAGGCGGTCGCCGTCGAAAAATTCTTTTCCGAACTGGCGCGCTATCTGCCGGTGATCCTCGGTGATCAGCTTCGCGCGCTCGTCGATCGCGCGCTTGCTCTTGGGATATTTGTCCATGAGGTTGATTTCGGCCATGATTTTTATCCTTTTTCCGCGCGCCGGCCGCGGAAATCCTCGAATGTCCGCCGCAGCCCTTCCTCGAGCCCTGTAAAACTGAACCCGGGCAGGGCGGCCATCAGGGCGGAGGCACCGAATTTCTGGTCCACCCTGGGTTTGCTCCGCTCCCGGGAGACGACCTCGATCTCAAGGCCGCTAATTTCACGCAGATGGCCGAGAATATCCCTGAACGAATGGCTCTGGCCCGTAACGAGGTTGAATGTGCCGCAAGTATCGCCCAGCGCGAAGCGGGCGGCGGTCTCGGCCAGATCCTCGACGTAGAGCAAATCCCTGAGTTCGCCGCCATCACCGAAGAGGCCCACTTTCTCGTCCCTCAAAACCGACTCGATAAACCCCGCGGGCCCGTAGCTGCCCGAGGTGTCGCCCGGGCCGTAAAATTTACAGGGTCGGAGAATGACAACAGGGGTCCCC
>JAPYQX010000289.1 GCA_029937135.1 Nitrospinota bacterium | reverse complement strand
GCGTAAGAATCTGCCCCAAACCCGCGGGTAGAAGAGCGGCAAGAGTTCCAAAATACCGGAGAACCGCTTGCATGTATCCCACGGGTTGATCCCCCAGATCAACCACTACCAGACCAGCAACACGCTGGCCGGGTGTTCCTCCCCACCCGCCGATGAAATAAACCGAATAGAAAAACGAGAGGAGAAACAGAGTAACCAGATCGATGGTTAAGACCAGGGCGAGAGCCTCCATATTCGAATTAATCGAATCGATCACCTGGCGAACGATAAAATGCGTCCCGATAGCAAAAGCGCCTTCAAGAGACCCAACGAGAACGGTATCGACAACTCCTGCGATCAGACGGTTCTGAACAGGGGCATCCATTTCCTCCCGGTGCCCTGCTGGCTCCTCCACCCCCACAGCGGCAGGAACCTCCTCGGCTGATTCATCATCATCATCATCTACGAACGCATCTATTTCTCCCTCGTCACCAAACGGGTCCGCCGCGCCCGCGGGCTCAAAATCCTCCTCGTCAATATCATCGCTGTCCTCGGACCCGTCTCCTTCACTGATTTCGACTTCTCCCCCCGCTTCGTTCAACAGGGCATCAAGTTCATCTTGGCCAACGATATCCCCTCCTTCGGCAGGAAGCTCTCCGAAATCTTCATCATCGTCCAGGGATTGGTTGTCAGGCTCTTCGCCATCTTCTCCCTCAAGAGATAGCTCCGCCAAATCATCATCGCCGGAACTTTCGAGAGCTTCATCCAAAAGCTTTTCGAGATCGGAATCATCGAGCCCAGCAAAATCGCCTTCCTCCTCGTTACCGGAGGAGTCGAAAATCTCATCATCCCCGGCGGGAGCAGCCACATCAAGCTCTTCCTCGGATGATTGGTTTTCCGCTGCTTCCTGCTCGGCGAACGCCTCATCCCACATATTCAAAATATCGTCATCCCCATCACCCTGCCCGGTTTCTTCGCCCGTTGGTTCACTCGCGGATTCATCATTTTTTGCAACTGCCTCACCCGCCTCCTGCTCAGCGAAGGCGTCGGCCCACATATCGTCAATATTCTCCGACTCTCCCTCGGCAGCGGCAGTCTCTGGAGAAGCGGTGGAATCTTCACCAGCCAACTCGTCAGCCTCAATTCCCCCGGAGGGATCTTCTTGCTGATCAGGGGTCCCGGTGGAGGAGGCCCCTTCCTCGGCTAATTCATCCAGACTTTCAAGGAGTTCGGCAGGATCATCTCCATCTTCTTCGACAGAGACCTCTTCAAAGGAGTCCTCAATTTCCTCAAGGGTGGATTCTTCGGTGGCAGAGTCGCCAAGCCCTTCCTCCCCGGCGGACTCTTCACCAGAGGGGGTAGCGGCGGCCGCCTCACCCGCATTCTGCTCGGCAAATGCGTCGGCCCACATATCGTCGATATCTTCCGACTCTCCCTCCGCTCCCGCCTCGCCAGCGGCAGTCTCTGGGGCAGCGGCGGTTGCTTCGCCGGCCAGATCATCCGCTTCAATTTCTGCGATGGGGTCTTCTTCCCCTTTACCGGCCCCGGTGGTGGTGGCCTCTGCTCCAGTCAAATCATCTGTATCTTCAAGAAGCGCGGCTGGGTCTTCCCCGGCTTCCTCACTTTCCCCCGCCTCATCAAGAATTGCGTCGAAATCCTCAAGGGCCGCCTCCCCTGTAGCTTCATCGTCCCCTTCAACTGCCAAATTTTCCTCTTCCGGGGAGTCGAATCCGGAATCTTCGCCCGATTCCCCGGAAGCGGTGGATTCATCCTCTAGCCAGGACTCATCACCAACTTCGTCGCCGATGCCGATTTCTTCGTCGATGGACGGCTCGGTCGCGGCAACTTGAATCTCAACCGCAGTATCGGCCGTCTCGATATCAGGGGGAGCCGGCGGAGCGGACACGGCGACATCCCCCAAGAGGGAGATCACTTCGGGGTCATCGCCATTGCTATAAAATCGAGGGATTGACCCCATGGTGAGGGAGGAGAGGTAGGAGGAACCTTGGCCCCTCTTGCGGGGGCTGCGCACGAAAATTGTCCTCACGACGGGATTCGAGACCGTTTTGCCGCACTTCGGGCAACCGTCGTGGATGTCAAACGTAGCATATCCACACTTCAAGCACCGCACGGAATGTCCACCTCGCTCCAGGGCAGCGAATCTACAATGAATTTAATAGGTTTGGGGGCAAAACTTCAATCACCATTTTCAAATATTTTTCCTTATTCAAGAACCTACCGGGTCAGGCCCATCCTCCGGGCAAGATCCGGGTGGAGACGAAATCCCAGTTGCACGGCGCGCCGGGCGTGGAGGCGGGCGGTTTCCGTATCGCCCGAATCGAAGAGAACCAGCGCCAGATTGTGGTGAATGTCTCCCCGGGTGGGTGCCCCCTCGAGCGCCAGCCTGAACTGAACGGCGGCCCGCCCGAATTCGCCTTTTTTAATAAACAGGTTGCCCAACCTGAAACGCGCCTCGACGAACCGGGGATACAAGGTAACCGCCTTTTCCAGGTAGGCCCGGGCCTCCTCCAGCCGTCCGCCCCCCAGATAAAGGGCGCCAATGGCGAGCAGACTCTCTGGAGACCGGGAATTCAGGCGAAGCGCCTCCTTGAGAGCGGCCTCCGCCTCGGGCCCCCGCCGGCTCTGCATCAGGGCGATACCCAATTCCGTCCAAGCGGGTTCGTAGGCCGGGAGAATTTCCGTCGCCCTCCGGAGGGGCGCAACCGCCTCGGAGAATCTTCCCCTTCGGCTGAGCGACTGACCCAGGACGCGAAGCGCCCGCGCGCTCTCAGGCGACACCCGCGCCGCCCGCTCCCAGAACACCAGATAATCGGACCATTCCCGGTTCCGCTCCCAGCTCAGGGCCCCAAAGACCAGCAATACCGCCGAAATTGCGGCCAGAGCGACCTTTCCGCCCCGGCTGGCCAGAGCCCCCGCCAGCGGCGGCGCCGCCGCGATCAAAATCCCCGCCGAGGGGAGGTACATCAACCGCTCGGCCATGACCGTTCCGATGGGGAGAGCGAGATTGCTCGCCGGAAAATAAGCGGCCAGGAACAGCGCCAGCCCAAAAGCCGCCTCCGGGCGTTCGGCCCGCCAGCGCCAGGCCGCCCAGCCCCAAAGGCCCATCGCCGCCACGCCCGCCGCCGCCCAGGCCAGGCTCTCCGCGCTCCAGGGGAGTATCTGCGCATACGAGTAATCGATCGTCAGCGGCCGGGGCCAGACCATCAGCCCCAGATAGCGGCCCAGAACGCCCACCGCGCCTACGATCCGCCCGGCCAGCGCCTCGTGCGCCAGCGGGTTATCGAGGAGCGAGGGCAGGCCCGGCCGCGCCCACATCCCCAGCGCCCAGTAGCGCATCCCCAGATAGAGCGCGAGCACCCCCCCTAGTGCATATATCCCGGACATCCGAAACCCGCAGCTCCCCGCATTTCCTCCCCAAATTCCCGCAATCCTTTTCTTTTCAATGCTTTTTATTTTCCGTGCCGGGCCTGGGTTTTCGCCCCTGATTCTCGGGTTCCACCTGGTTAAAAGCCCCCAGAGCCACCAGAGCGCCGCCCAGCCGATGAGCGCCGCCCCCGTCTCCTTTGAAAGTATCGCCAGCGCGAAGAGCCCTCCAATTGCCAGCCCTCTTCTAAAGACGCCTCCGGCGCCGGGTGAGGAAAAAATACCGCCTCCGGCGAGGCCGCTTCCAGTGGACGGTGATCCTCCGCCAGAGACGGCGGAGGATTTCCCGGCGTTTTCTCCCCCTGCGCGGGAGCCGAACATTAAAATCCCCGCGCCGAGCACCCCGATCGCCGCCATCAGGTCCGCCCGCCCCACCACAGCCATCACCGCCTCGGTGTGTAGCGGGTGCGCCGCGAAGATCACCGCCGCCGCCCCGGCCTCGGCCGGCCTCAGCCCGAACCGCAGCCCCACGGCGAGCAACAACAAACTCGCCAGCGCGTGCAGCCCGATGTTCACCGCCCGGTAGCCCCCCGGCAGGTTTCCGCCCCAGTAATGATTCCCGATG
>JAPYQX010000288.1:1204-4034 GCA_029937135.1 Nitrospinota bacterium | reverse complement strand
CACCCAACACTACCCCATGCTCCAGAGAAATCTCGTATATACGGCGCTCACGCGCGCGAAACGGCTGGCCGTACTCATCGGGTCAAAAAAAGCACTCGCCATGGCCGTAAAAAACTCCAAGGTGCGCAGCCGGTGGAGTCATCTTGCCGGCCGGATACGGATAAACTCGGGCCTCCCGGCGCTGCCGGTTGAAATCATCGAAAAAACCATCGAGGAAAATACGGAGAAAAAATCCGGGGAAAATCTCTCCGGGAAAATCGCCTCGACCGAAAAAGATTCGCAAGCGGATGCTTCGAGAGTAATTACCCAGGCCTGGGATGAGCGCCCCCCCGATTCCGTCTACGAGGGACACATCGAGGAAGAAAACGGCGGGGAGGAAAACGGCGGAGAAGACTACGCATCGGGTGGAGAGCTAACCTACCATCCGGTGAAGGATTAGCGCCCCGGCCTGAATCCTCAACAAAAGGCTGACAGCGATTCAAGACCCACCGCAAGCGGCGTCAATTTAAAAAGCCGCCGATTTAAAAAATCATCGCCTCCAGAATCCGGTATATCAACATCGTCGCGCCCGCCGCGAATGGAATCGTCAACACCCACGAGGAAATAATGTTGCGGATAACCCTCAAATTCAAGGCACTAACGCCGCGCGCCATTCCCACACCGATGATCGCGCCGACGATGGTGTGCGTGGTCGAGATGGGAAGCCCCAACTGAGAGAATACCAACACGGTCGTAGCGGCGGCGAACTGCGCGGCGAAACCATTTTGAGGGGTGATTTCGGTGATTTGGCTGCCAATCGTGACGATGACCTTCCAGCCGGAAATCGCCAGGCCGGCGACGATTCCAGACCCGCCCAGCACAAGCACCCACCACGGCACCACCACCTTCGCCGTGACTACACCGCTCTGAAATACGCCAATCACAGCCGCCAGCGGCCCCACGGCATTGGCGACATCGTTCGCCCCGTGCGCGAACGCCACATATCCGCAGGTTGATATCAGCAAAAAATTGAAAAATCGATCCGAAAATTTTTCACTCTCATTTTCGCTCGAGGAAAACCACCAGCGCGACCCGATAAAAATGACGGCTCCGACCGCCAAACCCAATAAAAGAACCGTCCAGAAATTCAGGGGGAGTTTAAGATTCTTAATCCCCTTGAATATAAAAGACTGGATGAAAACAACGACGAATATAAAGAGGATGTAGGGGGCATAAAAGCGGCAAGCCTTGTTCGGATCCTCCGCGGTCAGGATTTTTTCCCGCACAAAATAGAAGATCAGAAATCCCAAAAGCCCTCCCGACACCGGGGAGATGATCCAACTCATAACGATGCTGAACAGGGTGCCGTAATTCAACGCGCCCGCGCCCTTGGCGACGAGACCAAAACCGACCACGGCTCCAACAATTGAATGGGTAGTCGATACAGGCAGCCCCATGATAGTGGCCGCATGGAGCCAAAGGGCCGCGCCCAGGAGGGCCGCCGTCATCCCGAGCATGAACTGTTCCGGGTTGCCCTCAAATATTACGGGATCGACGATTCCCTTTCGGATCGTGGAGGTAACGGAACTGCCGACCAAAACAGCGCCGGCGAACTCGGCGATAGCCGCGATCCATATCGCTTTTTTTAGGGAAATTACACCGCTGCCAACTGACGGAGCCATGGAGTTCGCCACGTCGTTGGCACCGATATTCCATGCCATGTAAAGGGCAAAAATGAACGCAATAACAACCAGGATTAATGCAGTAGTCATGCCGCTTCTTCGAGAAAGGTTTTACAGGATAGGGAGGTCGCTTACTTTTTATAAATCATCAGGCGGATGCGGTCCACGGCTTTTTCCGAGTAGTTGGCGATGTCGCCTACTTCCCGAAGTATTTTTGACCACCAGAACAGATCGACGGGTTTCAGATCATCCTCCATGTCGAACATCAACCGGAGCATATCGAACTGGGCTTTGTCGGCTTTCCACTCGAGTTGACCAACAGCGTCAATTTTCTCCAGCACCTCATCGGCCTCGGGACCCGCGAGCCCAACCTCGAGCAATCCCTCCAGCGAACCCATCACCTCAAAAGCAGTCCGGAATGTATCCACACACCGATCCACATAATCCAGAAGGGGCTTCTCCCAAGAGGGGGGGCAATATGTCCGCCGTACAGTCAAGAGAAATGAAATATCCTCAACCGTATCGGGGATGCTGTCCTGCTGGGAAAGCACACTGAGGAAATCGGCCCGATCCACGGGGAGAAAAATACTCCTTGGAAGAGAATCCCGAATCTCGTTTTTGATCTCGTCGGCTCGATGCTCAATCTTGGAGATATCCTTGGCGATGTCTGCGATTTTTTCTTCATTTCCCGCTAACAAAGCCTCGAACATGGGGCGAACCCGATCAACGCACTCACCCGATGCCGTCATGTGCCCCTGCAAGGCGCCAAAAGGCGATTTGGTGAAAAGCTGAACAATTGCTCGCATTAAAAAGCTCCCATTGTGAGTGGGCTGGCTCCCCCCCCCTTTTTGCGAAACGTACGCCCCATTAATGATCAAAGTCAACTAAATAATAATCTAAAATCCATGAATTATAAAACCCTCCCCAATTCCAATAATCTAAGGGCATTTGCCCTTCCCTGAAACCACCGGCATCATTGATTCGCGAATGGATAATCCAAAAAATCAGAGTTCTAAACTGATTTTACCTCCAGGCCCTCTAGTTCATCGAGCAGCCCCCAAGCTCATCGAGTAGCTCCCAGGCTCATTGGGACTGCCTGAAAAGGATGGAAATCGATGTTTTTTCTGAGGAAATTCATTGCAGGAACCCTATTTCCCGCGGCTTTATCC
>JAPYQX010000288.1:0-1194 GCA_029937135.1 Nitrospinota bacterium | reverse complement strand
AACTCATCCTCATCGGCCTATTTTTCTTGTTAGTTACACGGCGAAAGATATTGGGAAAATTTATTTTTTCCGCCGGAATCCTGATTTTCCTGCTGGCCAGCCAAAATGTGGTGAGTGACGCACTGCTCAAACCCTTGGAATCAATGTATCCGGCCCTTCAGGAGCCGGCCCAAATTGCCTCAAAGAATGAAAGCTCCGAAAATTTACGTTGGATAGTTGTTCTCGGCGGAGGATATAACCCCGACCCGGCCCTCCCGATTACCTCCCGCCTCTCACCGGCGAGTATCTATCGCCTCATCGAGGGAATCCGGCTTATGCGCGGAATTCCGGGCAGCCGGCTCATTTTATCGGGGGGCCCTATCTGGAACAAAGAATCAGAGGGAAGAGGTTTTCAGAAACTGGCAATCGCTTTGGGCGTGGATAAACAGAGAATAATCATTGAGGAAAAATCACGAAATACGCGCGATCAGGCAGTGAACATCAAAAAAATTGTCGGAAACTACCGTTTTGTCCTGGTGACTTCGGCCTCGCACATGCCCCGGGCGGTAGCAATGTTCCAAAGAGAGAAAATGAACCCCATACCGGCGCCAACGGACCACCGGGTATCAAAAAACAACACCCCGGTTTATATGAGACTTCTTCCCAACTCCGGCGCCATGGCAAAATCAAAGCGGTCAATCTATGAGTACCTGGGGCTGGCCTGGGCCAAATTACGCGGCTATATCAAGTAGCCATTTTTCAAGTACAAGAATCAAAAATTAACTGCTGATCGATGCTGTTTTCTTGGTGGATAGATTTTCAATGCCAACAGGCTCTTCACAATGAATCGTCCCATTCCCCGGAATTTCGGCTTTGGGGGGGGCACCATCGCCTGAAAGCAGTCCGCACAAATTCCGTGAGACACGGGAACCTGCTCCGCCTTAGGGGGGAGCAACTTCCAGCTGCACGATGGGCTGCTTCAACCCGATTCCGTGGTATTTTCCATCCTCTCCCAAAACCCGAAAACAATAACCACATTGCTTAACCATTCTGATATCCCCTTTTTTCATCGCTCAATCAAAAAATACCAAGGCCAGATGATTTCATCGCTAAATTGGCTCCAACCAGATTCGTGCTGCCTGGAAACTGCCAATCCCAACGTCTATAAATTAAATGCAACCTTTGTGCCGATTGGCCGCCACGGGGATACAGACA
>JAPYQX010000287.1 GCA_029937135.1 Nitrospinota bacterium | reverse complement strand
CCGAAAATATCACCCGATAATTTTTATCATGGGGTCGTGAACGTAGCGCGGGGCGAGAACAGGGATAAGCTACTGGCGGGAATTCACAGGTTGTTGAGCAGACATCTCAAGCGCTCTTCTATGTCCACTCCTGAAATTACGGTGTACGAGGTCTATTAGGCCGGGAACGGCGGCGCGGGGCGCTCTGTCTGGATGGGCCTGCCGGGATGGGCGTCAGCCCGCCCTGTCGTATTCCTTCCAGCTCGACGGAGCGACCTCCTGGGCCTCGATTCTCCAAGATACGGCGTCAACGCACTCCGGACACAGCACGATGAAACGCGCCTCGGGGTCATCCTCCATCTCGTCGCGGAACACACTCAGGCAGTTTCGGCAGTGCACCTGGTTGCATGCCGTACAATGGTTCGGGCTTGGGTGCGTGAATCTCAATCCGCAAGCGGGGCAGTCAATGGTTTCCATTTTCAATTCTTTCGCCGGGTTTGAAAACCCGGGCGGCGACATCGGCCGGGGGTTGGGTAAGCTGTTTGGCGCGGCGGCTTTCCCGTGGCGCCGGAGAGGCAGAGAGGGATGCATGGTCCGCCTCGCGGCCATAGTTCCAACCCAGGTTGGGTTAAGACATCACCGGAGGAAAGACTGGCTAATCGGCGGCCTTGGATTTCGCCTTCTTCGGTTCGCCCGACTTTTTCTCGCCGCCACTCTTGGATTCGGTCTTAGATTCGGTCTTGGATTCAGAAGCCGCCGCGGATGTGGATTCACTTTTGGATTTATCGGAAGATTCGCTTTTGGATTCTCCGCCGGCGTCCTCCTTCTCCGGTTTTTTCCCGTTCTTCCCGTAGTCCGTCACATACCAGCCTTCGCCTTTCAGATGGAAGGCGGAGCGGGAGATCTTGCGGCGCAGCTTTAATCGGCCGCAGGCGGGGCATTTCCGAAGAGGCCCGGCAGACATGCTCTGTATGGTTTCGTGTTCCTCGCCACAGGAACCGCATTCGTACTCGTATATAGGCACTGCCACACTCCCATTAATGAGCAGGTTAAACGATCGTGAGCCAACCGAGGTGAGCCTCGTCCTCTCCATTGACGACGGAGAAAAAAGAAGTCTGAAGATTTTTGGTAATCGGTCCCGGCTTGCCGTCACCGATCATTCGGCCATCCACCTCCCGAATCGGGGTGAGTTCCGCGGCCGTTCCCGTGAAAAAAGCCTCGTCGGCTACATATACTTCGTCGCGGGCGAAAGTCTCGACTTCCACCTCGAGGCCTTGCTCCCGGGCCAACGTCATCACTGTCTCGCGGGTGATTCCCCTTAAAACTCCGTGGAGGGGGGGGGTCTTCAATACCCCGTCGCGCACGAGAAAAATATTTTCCCCCGACCCCTGGGTGATGAACCCCTCGGGATCAATCATCAAGGCTTCATCGGCGCCGGCCCGGACCGCTTCCATCTTGGCCAACTGGCTAACGGCATAGTTCCCCGTCGTCTTTGCTCCGGTCATATAGCTGTTGGGGTGATGACTCGTGAAGGAGGAGACCTTGACCCGAATTCCTTTTTCGAGACCTTCCTCGCCCAGATAGGCGCCCCACTTCCAAACCGCAATCATGCTCCGGACGGGCGCACCGGCGGGGTTCACCCCCATCGAGCCGTAGCCGAGCCAGACCAGCGGGCGGATATAGCACGCATCAACCTTATTGACGCGGATAGTCTCGAGGACCGCGTTCTTGAGTGTCGCCTGATCGTAGGGGAGATCGATGCCAACGATGTGGGAGGATTCGCATAGGCGCCTCATGTGCTCATCGAGGCGAAAGACGGCGGGCCCCCGGCTCGTCTTGTAACAACGAATCCCCTCGAAAACTCCCAATCCGTAATGCAGACTGTGGGTAAGAATATGAATTTTCGCCTCGGCCCACGGCAAAAATTCACCGTCCATCCATATTTTTTCGGTGGCGCCTTCCAAGATTTAAATCCCCGTTAAAAAAGAAGAAAATTGACCCGATATTCGGCCAATCGAGGGAGTATAGATAGCTGAAACCAAGGGAGCAACCGCCTCCCGGCTACTTCCGTCATATCTGAACTTCAGTCGATTTCAGAGTTATCCTCATATATTTCAGGGTTTTGCAGCATTTTTGGATCGGGCCGCTCTCCCCTCAAGACCCTGTTGATGCTGTCCGTGGCCATATGGAAGATCCTGTCGTGAGCCAGATGGGTGGACCCCGCCAGATGCGGGGTGACAATAGCGTTGGGGAGAGAAAACAGCGGATTCTCCTTCGAGGGAGGCTCGGTCTCGAAAACATCGATCCCGGCGGCGGCGATAACCTCCTCGCGGAGCGCGCCCACAAGCGCTTTTTCATCGATGATTGAGCCCCTCGAGCAATTCACTACAACAGCGTGGGATTTCATCATCTCGAAACGATCAGCGCCGAACATATGCCTCGTCTCAGGCGTCAGGCTGCAGTGAAGTGAAATGACATCCGACTCCCGGGTCAGGGTATCCAAATCCACGGGCTCGGCGCCGCGCGCGCGAATTTCATCGGGTTCGACATAAGGATCGGTGGCGAGAATCCGCCCGTCGAAACCCCGAAGCAATCGTGCAAGCTCGCGTCCCACGTTTCCGATACCGACGATTCCGAAGGTCGCTCCCGTTAGCTCGATTGAATCTACTAGCACTTCGCGCCAGGCGCCCTCTTTCAGCATCCCCATGTAGGGGGGGATTCGCCGGACCGTGGAAAGCATCAGAGCCAGGGCTGCCTCCGCCACGGCGATCGCATTGGAGCCGGGGCAGTTCGTCACGGGGATACCCGCCCGGGTCGCGGCCGGGATATCGATGTTTTCGACTCCGACTCCGAATTTGGCGACAATCTTCAGACGCGAGCCAGCCCGGATCACCTCCTCGGTCACCTGCTCCCGCGAGGTGACAAGGAGCGCATCCCACTCCGGGACTCCCCGGACCAGGTCCTCGGGCGTCCATTTCTCCGGGCCACCCTCACGCACCTCGCCATACGGCTCGAGAAGCTTTCGCAACAGGGACATGGGCGTCCTCGGTTCGGGTACAAAAATGACAGGCCAATCATTCAAAGTACAGGTCCTCCTCCGCGGCGGGATTCCAGCCGGTGATCTATCCGGTCCGGCTTAAGTGCCCACCACCAATGTGGCCGTTCTCTGGCGCAAAAAATGGATGTTCGATAAATATGTCAGAATCCCTGTCCTGTGGTTTTCCGACGGTACATTCTCGATTCTTATAAAAGAGCGGCCAAACTCACCCACTACCTCCACCTCGTGAACATTCCTGTCTATCGTTGGATCACAAATGATACACATTCGGGTCCGGTGGGGGCCAATCCCGGCGAGGCTGACCGCGGCGGCCACATTGACGTTGGCGGGAAATCCCTTGCAAGCCTCAATCGGGGTGCCTTCGAAGATAACCGTCGGTTCGGAAATGTTATCGATGTCGATGCCATTTTCTTCAATGAAAGGCGCTCCCTTGAGACTCGCGGGAGGTTTTCTTGTCGTCATGGTCACCGATTCAACCTTTCCCTCAGCCGCCCCCTTGAGACCATCCAGGCCAATAATCGCCCCCGAGGGAACATAGATGCGGGCCTTGTTTTCCTCGGCCAACGCCACAAGATCGTCCCGCTCCAGAAGGGCGCCCACCGAGTTGATAACAACGTCCTTTCCCCGCGGCAGGGCTTCCCGGCAAATTGCCTCAACGGTGGGACCGCCGGAGGCCTCCAATATGATATCGGAGACTTCCGTCACCTCCGGTATCTCCATCATGGGGGGCCTCTTCGTCAGCGAATCCAAAAAATCAGCCGCGTTCGCGGGTGTCCGCGTCGCCACTCCGGAAATCGTAAATGGAACCTGTCCCTCATCAGCGGCCTTGACTACGGCACGCCCGATAATCCCTAAACCGATGACTCCAAGATTCATCGCCTCTCCCGTCTGGCGTCCGTCTGCGGGCCGTCTGCCGGAAACTTACTCGATAATGGGAAATTCCGGCCTCCCGCCCTCCCGGCAACCCCCAAAGAGTAAGGAAAGAAAGAGTAGTATAT
>JAPYQX010000286.1 GCA_029937135.1 Nitrospinota bacterium | reverse complement strand
GAAGCGTCATTCCAAAAGCAAAGATTACGGCGATGGGCCAGGCGTTGCCGATGTTTTCAGGTTGGGCGAGCGCCGGAATCACCGCGAGCGAAACCGTCCATCCCACTGTGACGACAAGAGTCTTCGAGGCGGAAAAATCCATCACCCACCCCACCTCGAGGGCCCGCCCCATCTTGAGCGTCCGCGGCTCCATTCGAAGGCTATAGAACACTCCCAGGGCAATCCCGGCCAGCATGACCGCTGTCGCCGTGGGAGAAAGGGTGAAACTCAACCCCAGGGAGAGAAGCCCCGCCGCGCCGCTCGCCGCCAGCAGGGATTTCCGGTGTTTTTCATAGAACTGCGCACGGTTGGGCTCGTTAAAGCGGTCCGCCTCGAAGCTCGCGCACCGGTTCATCGTGTGCATTGAAAACAGGTAAAGGGCGGCCACGGACACCGAAGCTGCGCTGATGGAAAAATTTCCCAGCGCCGAAATAGCGATGGCAGCCATCGAGGCGGTGACAATCAGAAGCGCGTTCGAGCGGGAGAGCATCTTGAGGCCCTGCGCCAATTTGTCGAAAATGCGTGCCTCCTCGTCGGGAATCGACTCAAGGCGATTCACCACCCGGCGAATCATCCAATCGGGCGTAGACGCACCCGCCGTTACGCCGACATTCTTGAATTTCCGGACATAGTCGGGGTCGATCTCGTCCTCGGTTTCGATCAGGAGGGCGGTCGTGCCCTCCTCCTTGGCCACCTCGGCGAGGCGGGTCGTATTCCCGCTGTTTCGCCCTCCGACGATGATCATCAAATCGACATCGGGGGAAATTCGACGAACTTCCTCCTGGCGCACCTCGGTCGCATCGCAGATGGTGTTGAACATTTTCTCCTTCGGGTAGCGGTTTTCAAGGGTTTTGATAACGTCGCCCCAATCGCCCATGCTGATCGTCGTCTGCGCCACGACGATCACATCTTCGATTCCCTCGGGTATTTTTTCCAGATCCCCAGGGCATGTCACGAGGGTATGACCCGCCTCGGCGTAGCCGATGTGCCCCTCCACCTCGGGATGACCCTTCTCGCCGATGATGACGGCGTGGGCCCCCAGACGGGAATGTTTGCGGATAATCCCGTGCACCTTGGCCACGAGCGGGCAAGTAGCGTCCCGGATGGTCGAGCCCGAGGAGCGAAGCCTCTCCCGCACCTGGGGCGAAATTCCGTGGGCCCGGATGACGAGCAGGCCGTTATCCCGGGGCGTACTCGCCGGGTCGGAAACGGTGATGTTTTTCAGCTCGAGCAGATCGACGGTCTGGGGGTTGTGTATCAGGGGACCATGGGTAAATACCGGTTCATCTGTCTCGTTAGCCGTGTCGAGCACAATATCGAGGGCGCGTTCGACGCCCCAGCAAAAACCCGCGGACCTGGCCAGCTTTATGCGCAATTTCCTCAAACTCCTCGAAACGGGCTAGCGGCGGAAAAAACGAACAGCCTGTGGCTGCCCAGTATTTTTTTCAAATTCGTAGCGATTCTATCTTCTTAAAAAAAGGGGCGCAACGCGGTATTGCGGAGGAAATTGTCCCTAACCGCCGAGCAGAAACTTTTGGTCAAAAAGAGTTTCGGCCGCCCCGTCAACCGCCACGCCGGAAATCTGAAACCGCCCCTCATCCGCCCCCAGGACGGCCTCCGCATAGGAGCGAGGCAAGGAAAAGCGCCTCGGCCCACAGCTCCCCGGATTGCAGAAAAGCGTCCCGCCCTCGCGGCGGCAAAGGGGCTCGTGGGTGTGGCCGAATACCACGATATCGGCTTGCTCCTCCGAGAGAAGGTCCCGAATCTCGCCTAACGGGCCCCCTCCCCCCCAGACGATGTGCTGCACCAATATGCGCCAGCCGCCGAGGCGAATCCGGACGCGCATCGGGGCGAGGCCGGCCGGGTCCACGTTCCCGCAAACCGCCGTCACCGGCGCCATGCTTTCGAGCTCGGGAAGGATACCGTCCCCACCGGCATCGCCCGCGTGGATAATATGATCCGCCCCCTCGCAGGCCCTCGCGACTTCGGGGGGAAGCTGGCCGTGGGTGTCGGAGAGGATCATCAGTCGAAACGAATCGGTGCTCATCGGCGCTCCTCCCGGGTCTCGCGACTCCCCCGGCCCCTCAGAGCGAGAACGCGCGCCCCCAGTCGAAGCAAATCCGAAGCGCGCCTCGCCATGAACCACCACCTCATCGCCGGGCTGTAATCGGGATAAAACTCCTCCATCACCTCCCCCCGGGGAAAAGAAGCCTCCCAGAGGAGGCGTATTTTTCCGGCGAAAGTCGGCTGGGAGGAGAGCCAGAGAAGGTTTCCGATGGGAACGCGGCGCCACTCTTTTTTCTCGCCGGAAATCCGCTCTCCGCCCGGGGTGGGAATATCTCTTTCGCAAGGGGGGCGGCAGCGTCGCCCAGCCGCGCCTGGGGGCTAGAATATCCCTCCCGGAATAAACTTCATGCTCTTTACGAAGGCATCGAAAACCGGGAGGCCGTTTTCGTAGGCCTCCTCGTGATCGATGTAGTAGAACTCATAGAGCTTACCGCTTTTCATAAAGACAACGATTTTTCCCCGGTAGTTGGCCATGTAATTCGAGGAGAGAAGACTGGTGCGAGACAACCGCTCGGTCTTAATCTCCTCGCTCGTCCGCGGGCCGCCGAAGGGCTGTTCGCGCTCCAGCGCCAGTCTCGTCTGCTCGCGCGCCTGGATGGTGGGCCGCCTGCCCATCGACCCCCTCAGGAAAAACTCGGCACGCTCGCTCCCCCCCATCTGACCGAATCGGACGGCCCGTTCAAAGGGAATGAATCTCCCGTTCAGGGTCATACGCATATTGACATGAGGGGTGCCCAGCAGTCGCCTGTAAATGTACCGAAGCTCGTCAGCCACCTTACCCCGGCCGGGGTAGTGGCGGGGAACCACCTGAAGCGAAATCACCCCGCCGGTGTAAGGATTGTCGTAGTAGAGGACCGATGTGGATGGGTCGTTGAGCGCGAGGATATCGGCGACATCGGGTGTTCGGCGCCAGTTTTTCTCAGGCGGGGTTTGAATTTCAAAACCGTGCCATTTCGATACAAACTTTCCGCCTCCGGCATCATAGCCTGCACAACCCGCCAACAGGGCGGCAAGGCAGGCAGCAATCACCCGGCCCCCAATCATCCGACCCTCAGGGATTTTCGTCGTCAAAAAGAACCTGATCGCAGCCGGTTTAAAAGTCATTATGATTTCCAATTAGCGGGCAGGCTGTCCATGAAAAACGGATATTGGCCAAGGATAACAAATTCAAGGGGCGAAATCAGCGAAGCGTCGTTCTCGTCTGAGGCAGTATATTTCCATTGGGGCGGAACAATACATCTGTGCTCCCCTCTTTCGTGCTCGCATACTGTGTCGGAGCCGTTCCCCGGATGAAGACCTCAAAATCCGCCTTTTGGCTGATCCGCGTAGCCCGAAGCCCGGTTTTCGTGTCGATGCGGACGAACTCCACGCCCGGCGGCGGAATGAAATCCTCAACGGGGGAATTCTTCACGGCCTCGCGGAAAAAATCAATAAATATCGGCGCTCCGTTTCCCCCGCCCGTCTCCCCGTAACCTAGCGAACGGGGGAGATCAAATCCCACCCATACCCCGGCGACGAGGCTGGGCGAAAAACCGATGAACCAGTTGTCACGAAATTCGTTCGTTGTCCCCGTTTTTCCGGCGATGGGCCTGTTCAGGACCAGAACCTTGCGGCCTGTTCCGTGTTCCACCACCCCTTTTGAGCATGTGGGTGGTGACATAGTCCACAGCCGGGCTGATTGCTTCGACAGGCTGGCTCCGGTGCCGAAAGAGAACCTTCCCTGTCGAATCCTCAACACGGCGAATCGCGAACGACTGATTATAAATCCCCAGGTTGGCGAAAACCGAATGGGCAGTGACCATTTCCTTGGGGGTCGTGACCGAACTCCCCAGCGCGCTCGACATCGTCGGGGAAATCGGATTCCGAATACCCAACGAGCGGGCAAAATCGATCACCCGTCGCAACCCGACGGCGCGGACAAGGCGAACGCTCACGGTATTCCGGCT
>JAPYQX010000285.1 GCA_029937135.1 Nitrospinota bacterium | reverse complement strand
GACTACTACAACCGCATCGCCGGGCTGATGTCGAATCTGGACGAAGAGGAGAGAAGGACCCTGGTCGATCTATTAAAAAAAGTGAAAAGAGGGATTCCCGCGTTGCGGGTTCTCATCCCAGCGTTGACAGCCGAAGTGGAATAAATACTTAAAGGGGAACCGTTTCATGCCCAAGCCTAAAGTAATCATTCAGCTTTACCCGATGCTTCCCGCCGATGATCGGCAGGATCGCGAAAAAAAGCGGCCGCTCGGGCGCAACAAAGAGCTTTACCACAAGGTGCTCCACGACTGGCTCGACATCGTAAAGGCGGCGGACCAGCTCGGCTGCTGGGGAATAAGTACCATCGAGCACCATCTCCACACGGAGGGCTATGAGGTAGGGCCCAACCCCGGAGTATTGAACGCTTGGTGGGCCTCTCATGTGAAAAATGCCCGTCTTGGGGCGATGGGTTACGTTATGGCGACCCAGGACCCGATCCGGGTGGCCGAGGAGTGCGCCATTCTCGACCACATCACCAAGGGGAAGTTCTTCGTCGGCGTCGCGCGGGGCTACCAGTCGCGCTGGACGAACATCCTGGGTCAGGCCAACGATTCGGTGGCAGCGGTTTCCCGGTATATGGGCGGAAAGGATGACATCAAGAACCGCGATATTTTCGAGGAGCGAATGGATATGCTCCTCAAGTGCTGGACCGAGGATTCGCTTGTGCTTGACGGCAAGTATTATCAGGCCCCCTATCCGTTAAAGGACGGCATCGAGTATCCGGCCTGGAAGAGCGCCAAGGGCGCGGGAACGGAGGGCGAAATTGACGACGAGGGCCGGGTGCGGCGGATAAGCGTGTGCCCTCCCCCTTACCAGGACCCTCATCCTCCTGTTTTTCAAGCGGTTAGCGCTAGCGCGGATTCTATCCGGTTCGCGGCCCAGCGGGGTTTCCGCCCCACGTATTTCACGAAACTCGAAAAGATGGCGGAGTTTAGCCGCCTCTACGTTGAGGAGGGCCGAAAGGCGGGCCACGACTGGGCGCTCGGCGAGCGTCAGAACATGTGCCGGTGGATTCATGTTGCCGACTCCGAGGAAGCGTACGACGAGAAGCTGCGCATTTACGATCAGGATATTTATCAGAACTTCTACGTTCCTTTTTTCCCGCAGTTCCCGGACGAAACGGAGAACATCGACTGGGTCCAAAACATCAAGGACAGCGGTATTTTTCACGGCGGCACCCTTGAGCAGCTCACCCAGCAATTCGTTGATTCCTACAAGGTGATTCCCGCCGAATACATCACGCTGATCTGGCATTACGCCCAGCAGCCCAAGGACGAGGTAATCCATGAACTCGAAACCTTCATGACCAAGGTGCTTCCCGAGCTCGAGGGGCCCCCTTTGAGCGACAACACGGTGGGTGGCATCGGCTGATTCGGGAAAAAAGGATTCGAGGGTTCCAGCAAGAGGTTGCGGGACCACTGCTAGAAAGTTACGGGAGCCCTCGTTTTTCGGAATTCTTTCGAACAGGAGGGGAAGCATGTACGAGATTGTCGATCTCAGCCAGGAAATCTTCACGGATGCACCGCGTTTTCCGGGACATCCGGCCACGAAGATCGAATACATCGCCCGCCACGAAGACATGGAAAACGCCCCCATCAAACCCAAGGACATCACCTACGCGGCGATGATGCTCCACATGTGCGATCACGGTCCGACCCACACCGACTCGGTGAGCCATATCGACGAGCGCGATACCGCCCCGAATATCGATCAGTCGCCTCTGTCGATGTTCTTCACGCGGGGGATCGCGCTGGATTTTACCGGGCAGGTCGAGCCCAAGCAGGAAATCTCTCTCCAGCTTCTCCAGGACGAGCTCACCAAGCAGAATCTCACCCCCCCGAAGGAAGGTACGCTCCTTTTTACGGGGGGCCACTACCGCCGGACGTTCCCCCGGGAGGAATACATCTCCGAGTATCCGGGCCTGGGGCGCGAGGCGGCGGACTTTCTCTACCGCGAGTGCGGCGTCGTGAACATCGGCCAGGATGCGCCCAGCATCGACGCTGGGGTCAACGCCAATGACCTGACTTTTCCGTGCCATGTGATATGCCGCGAGCTTCAGCGCCATAACACCGAAAACCTCGCCAATATCGAGGAGGTCGCCGGCAAGGAATTTCTTTACGTAGGGCTCCCCCTTAAAATACGGGACGGGACAGGCTCTCCCATCAGAGCCGCCGCCATCCTGAACCTCTGAGCCGGGCTCAATCCATTTAAGTGAAATGAAGTCAACTGCTTATTCCCCGGAGGGGCCACCTTCGGGGGATTTTTTCGGATTGATTCGAGGGGCGAAAATTATCTATCCCAAGTTGCTCCCAATACCGTTTTTCCCAATATTGGGAGTAATAAAACCGAATCCCTGTTATTCGAGGGCGATTTTTGATTTTCGCGGTTTTCGTGTAAAATCATCCTCATAAACACAGCATGAATATCGAATCTTGTGGGAGCGGAATTTTCTATTTCCAAAGATCGAAGTTTCTCCCGGGATGCGGTGATTTGCCGTGAAAGTGATTTGAACGAGAAGGAGGGCGCCACCTGACGTATTCCCTTTTTTAAAGAGGTAGTTTGTTGCTTGAGTCAATGTTGCCGTATTTTTTTATGTTCCATTTCAAGGAGGAATACCTAGATGAAGAAACTTACTGGATTGTTGCTGGGCGCCGCGCTGCTCGCCGGCTCCTTTGCTCTCGCAACCTCCGCCGATGCCGCCAAGCTTCGCATCGGGGCGCATCGGTCCCTCTGGGGTTCGTTCGAAGTCATAGCGGACCGGATGGGCTACTGGAAGGCCGAGGGCCTGGATTACAAGGTCGGCTACTACAAGCAGGGCAAGCTGATGCGGAACGCCATCATCCAAGGCAATCTGGATACGGGCACGACGGGATTCTCCCCCTTCACGACGGCTCTCTCCAAGGGCGCCAAGGTGCAGGCCATCGGCGTGACGGCCAATATTTGTGCGGCCGTCAGCATCGTAGTTCCGGTCAAATCGAAGGCAAAGACCCTTGCCGATGTTAAAGGCATGGTCTTCGCCAACAAGAAGGGCACGAGCACGGACTTCGCGTTCCAGTCCTACGTCATCCCGGCGTACGGCCTGAAAAGCTCGGACTTCCCGCTGCTCAGCGTCCGGGCCACCGAGCGGATCGCCGCCCTCATCTCGGGCAACGCCGGTGCCGCCATGGTGGGTGAGCCTCAGACCACGATCGCCGTTGAAAAGGGTCTCGTCCGCAGGCTTGAGAACCTCTGCAAATACGACAAAACCCGGATGATGCACATCGGGAACCCGGCTACGGTCAAGGCCCACCCCGAGATGTATGTGAAGTACTTCCGCGGCTGGATCAAGTCTCACCAGTTGCTCAAAAACGACTCCCTGAAGTATGCGAAGGTTTACGTCAAAGCGCTGAACGAGGTAGGTGATAAGGCCAAGCTTTCGTACATGAAACATGTTGTGAAGAAGCTCAAGTCCGATTTTTTCATCAACATGGACACGAAAAAATATCTGAACGACATGGCCAGCAAGCAGGTGAAGCTTGGATGGATCAAGAAGCATCCGGATTTCACGAAGATCAAGTTGGTGGACGACTCGATCCTGCGTAAAGTGGCGGCCGAGATGGGATTCAAGAACTAGAAATTAGCTGGATCTGATTAACCGGGGCGCTTCGGCGCCCCGGTTTTTTTGTTTTGAAATTGACTTTTTTAGTGTAGAATTTGTCCGATCATATTTGGAAAAAAAGTTCGCCAGTATTTCGCAATATTTTCGTGTTGTTGGGGAGGTATTCTCCGCTATCGGCTAAAGCAGAGGGACATGGCCTCCGGTTTCGGGGATCGTTTCTCCTGTATGTCGCCATTTCTTTCCATTGAGGAGGAAGCAGAATGAAGAAGAGAATTGCCAGTATCTTAATCGCCGCAGCGATGCTCGCCGGCCTTCTGGGCGCGGGCACAGCCGTCGAGGCCGCCAAGTTTCGGATCGGCGCTCACCGCGCACTCATGGGTTCGTTCGAGATCGTCGCCCATAGGGCGGGCTTCTGGAAGAAGCAG
>JAPYQX010000284.1 GCA_029937135.1 Nitrospinota bacterium | reverse complement strand
CGACAAACGCATCTCTCATCAGGCCCCGGGCCAGGTAGCCCGCCTCGGCCGGCTTGCCTACGGGCTCGCCAGCTAGCCGCTTTAGCGCAAGCGCCGCCATTTTTCCCATGACATTTTTCATCTCCGAGGCGTTTTGGCCCGAATCGACAATGTAGAGGGCCTCCCGGTATAAATCGACACCCGGGTTCTCGACATGCATGCCTGTTACAGCCGGTATGCCAAGCTCGGCCTCAACCGCCGTACACACAGCGCCCGAGATCATCCCGTAGCGACCCGCCTCAAAACAGGGCCCTGCGACGAACAAGACAGCGTTTGCGGCTCGCACCTTCTCTACAACGGAGGCCACCACCTCGTCTTCGTTTTCGACCGCGTGGTTATCACCGCAAACCAGAGTGCTCACGACTTCGGCGCCCTCGCCTATTAATTGCTCAAACAGACGGCCCGGCCCCACGGCCCCGGAGCGTACCTCTAGCGGGACTCCCGCTGCTTCCTCTCCGCCGATGCCGGCGAAGAACTGATTGATATAGTGAACGATTCGCATTGACCGTCCTCCCAATTTTTCTAAATCAACTATACATGCACGAGATTAAATAAAACCCAGAGATTCTTCAAGTGTTTCTAACAAAGCAAAAAGGTCGCCAAACGGAGCGCTAGAGGATGGCGTATCATTCAGTATCTACCTCTTTAGTTCCTGGCTGCGTTCAATAAATGATGGATTGAATGTGGGTGGCGCCCTGCTGGTTGGTGACGCCAATGATAGTTGCCGCGCCCACCTCGCCCGCAGCGGCCAGGGTGAGGGCGGTTACGGGATCGCCAGCGATGGTGCGCCCGATTTCGGGGAGCTCCCACTTCGTGTCGTCCCCCCCGCAATAAACTACCGCGTCCACATTGGGGAAATTAAACAAAAGCGCCGACTCGACTCGCCGGTCCCCCGACATGTCCGAGACCATCACCGCCGTTTTAACTCCCTTGCCCTCTAAAATATTCGCCGTCACCGCCATATCCATATGAGGAACGCCGCCCCCGAACTTGGTGAGCACGGCGGCATCAGCTCCAAGTCCCCATTTGACGAAATTCGCCGCCGCATGGCAGTTGCGGTCGCGGTCCGCGTTGTCGATGGCGGCGATAGTCGCGACGGTACCGACAAAGTTCAGCTCATGGGCTTGATGCCGGCGGTAGAGGTCGCAGATTACGGGGTGTTTTTGATAAAAATACGTCTCCTGCCCGCCGAGCGATAAAACATAGGCAGGCGCAATAGCCCCGTCGAGCCATTCGTTGGGGTGAAGAAGGAGGGGCATCATTCCATTTGTATTGACGCCGTAGATGATCTGCTCGTCTACCTCGGGTGAGCGTTGGCGCGAGTATATCTGCCCAACGTAGGCCACCCTCGGGAGTCCTTCGTGGCCGGGCTCCGTTGGCCCGATGGGGCCAAAAGTCTTAGAGCCGGCGGGCGCCTCGCCCATCCCCGCGCGGGCGAGGTAGACCGCGGCCCGCATGCTCGCGCGGCGGCCCGCGTTCATCCTAACGTGGGGGGCGAGCTCTTCCCTGGTGCGTGAAACAATGATGAGGTGATGAAGGATGGTGTAGTGCGAATGCTCGGAAGCCGGGCCGCTCATTTCCAAAATGCGATCCTGTCGCCCACCACGCTCCTCGGCGGAGAGCTCGTTCAAAACCGTGACCGCCGCCCCTTCGAGTACGTGGGTGATCCCATGTCCCGCCGTGGCAACATCGCCTACGATGCCGGGGAAATCGGGGCTCCCGCCCGGCGCTTTAGCCCTTGGCTCGATGATGTCGAACACCGAGCCCGCCCGCACGGCCTCGCCAGGGTGGACGATCTCTAAATCTGCGCCCACGAGGCGATCATCCTCCAAGAGATGTGCGCGAAGCTCCCCCTCGTTGATGATGAGGGTTGTGGCGTCCAGGCGCGTCTTCTCCCCGAACTGGATGTCAGCAACCGGATGCCGGGCTATTGTCAGTTTCATGATCTATTTACTCCTCGTGTGTGGATCATTATGCACACGAGTCGCCCGCTATTTTCAAGTCGCCCGCAGGGGCAATCCGCCCACTAGGCTGCTACATGAACTCGTCCAACGCCCTGCCGTAGTTGGCGGCATAAACGCCATAGGGGGCGAGGTCGCCGGTAAAGGCGGAAAGAGCACTATCGGCAGCCCGGCGGTATTTATCTTGCCCGGAGGCTTCGGCGATTTTGAGAAAGAAGCGGGCGGCCAGTCCGTTTTCGGCGATGAGAGTAAGCGGTACTCGCAAGTGCGCCGGGCCCGTGTGTGCGATGTCGTGATAGCCGCCCGAGGGATTTGTGTGGGCGGCGATAACACCCTCGCCCAGATGAAGAGCTCGATCTAGATAAACGGCATCTCCTGCAGCAACATGGGCATCCAGCATGGCGAGGCCCGTATATACCTGATCGGTCAACAGGCCGGGGGCGTGCGCCTCGCCGTCGAAATAGTGGCACATCGAGCCCTCGGGCGAGCGGCAATTGGTCCAGAGAAAATCGAGAACACCTATCGCCCGATCTTTTAACTCTTCTCTCTTTAAAACGCGGGCGGCCTCAAGATAGGCCGAGGCCGCTCGGGCGTTAGCGTCGGTGTAGATGATCTCATCGATCACAGGATACCAATTGCCGGGATCGGCCAATAAAGGGTCATCCCCCTGTGGGCGCACATAGTCTTCACACCCCCAAAAGGGACCTTTCGGGGCCGAGCCGCTTTTGTTGGAGAGGGTTGCGTCTAGATAATCGACGATCTCCTCGGCAATTTTCCGAAATTTATCACGGCCCGAGAGGCGAAAGAGATAGAAGCAGTTGCCCAGAACGCCGGCATGATCTTCGAGGAGTTTTTCGCGGTGGGGCTCGCTCCAATCGGGCTTGGAGGAATAGCGGAAAAAGCCGCCGCCCCGCTCATCCCAGGTTGCGCTCGCTCGAAGCTTATCGAGGGTGAGCGCCACATGGTCGAGATAGCGGGCCTCGCCTCCAGTTTCGAAGCGGTAGAGCAAAAAATCCAAGGCCTCTGGGTGCGGGAAGCGGTGGTCGGGCCCGAAGCCGCCGTTTACATCGTCGGCCATCGCCATGAGGACGTCTGAAATCTCGGCAAAGGCGGCGGGACGGAGTTTATCTTCCTCAGCGGTGGCGTCCGGTGCGGGAGGCGCGGCCTTTGGGGTGGGAGGGGAAGGGAGATTGTCTTTATCCTCGTGGTAGGCGGTGTACACACGGACCAAGACGCTGGCGAAGTCTTCGGGATCGAGGTAGTTCACAGTGGCGATTGGCTCGCCTGCCGGGGCCATGAAGACGATGGTGGGCCAGCCGTTTTGGTTGTAGCGGGCATCGACGTCGGGACGCTGGGCATCTTCGCAGCGCACGGGAACGAAGTAGGCGTTAAGAAGAGCGGCTACCTCCTCATTGGAAAAAGCGGCCTCGTCCATGCGCTGGCAAAAGGCACACCAAAAGGCGCCGATGAAGAGCATCAGGGGCTTGTCCTGCTCCCTGGCGGCTTCGAATGCCTCGGGACCCCATTCGCGCCAACGAATGCGGTCTGCCGTGTTCGGATTAGTTGAATAGCGGATCATGCCTGCTCCTGTGGGTTGACATGGGCCGGAGACCGCGAGGCGGACCACAACCCGGAAACACATTCCCCCACCTAAAGCCACAGAGTAGCGCAGTTACGCGAGTCCAACATGGACCGATATGAGGGGGGCACGTCAGGCAAAAAAAGATATCCATCCCTTTTTAAAAACAAAAAGACATTCCTTTTAGGCCTGCGGATGATTTTGGACAAAATAGGCTACCGCCCTGTTTTCAACAGTGATGATTTCATGACTTTCAAACCAGGGTTTATGGCGGGAAAAGTATCTGGGAAACTTACTGTCCTTATTGGAGAAAAAGAGGCGACAATAGTTGGTTGCTCTTGCATCTCAATAAAATTGAGAATCTGGCGCTTTTGGGCCGAATTTAGGGCTGAAAGATTCTCTGGAGAAAGATATTATTCCGCCCGAATCCCCCGGATACGCCCACAGCCCGGGACCTGTTGAGGTTCCCGGGCTGCGGAGAATACTTGGCGAGACTCTTTGG
>JAPYQX010000283.1 GCA_029937135.1 Nitrospinota bacterium | reverse complement strand
ATACCGGCCTCATTCCTTGAACCCGCCGCCTTTGTTGCTGTATATGTAGGAGCAGCTTCAAAATCCATTCATCCCGATGAGTCCGGCCCACCGTTCGCGGCCCTGGCGGGGCCTCATCATTTTCTCCGGAGGTTTGCTGTGGCTAAAGTCGCCATGATGATCGACAAGACTGACCACGTCGCCACCTGCATCGCCCCGCTCAAGCGCGGGGAGTCGGTCGAGCTCACGCTTAACGGCCGGAAGCGCAAACGCATCAAAGCCAAACAGAGCATCCCCTTTGCCCATAAGATATGCGTCAAGGCGATGAAGAAGGGCGATCAATGTCTCAAGTACGGCCTCTCGATCGGATCGGCCACCAAGGAAATCAAGGTGGGCGACTACATTCACGTACACAATATCGAAAGCAACCGGGGCCGCGGCGACCTCGAAAATAACTAAGGAGACCGTTTCAATGGCCAGAAGAAGAAAACCGCTTCCCCGGCTTCAAAAGACCTGGGTCGGGTTCCCGCGCGAGAACGGCGATGTCGGCGCGCGCAACTACCTCCTCGTCCTGAGCGGCACGCTTTACGCCAACCCCACCTGCGAGCGCACCGCCCGCACCCTCCGGCACAGCGTCGCCATCACCCATCCGCTGGGCCGGTGCCAGATCGCGCCCGACCTCAAGCGCACCTTCGACACCCTCGTCGCCCACGGCCAGAACGCCAACGCCGGGGCCGTCATCGTCATCGACCACCACCGCGAGGAGGGCTGCACCGCCGAGGAGATCGCCCACGAGATCGCCAAGACGGGCAAGCGCGTAGAGGCGCTCAACATCCGCCTCGACGGCGGGGCCATCGACGTCACCGCCAAGGCCACCCGCATCGGCATGGAGATGATCCGGGAGCTCACCAATGAGCGTCGCCAGGAGGTGCCCGTCTCGAAACTCCTCCTCGGCCTCAACTGCGGCACCTCGGACACGACCTCGGGTATCTCGCACAATAAAGCAACCGGCTGGGTCACCGACCAGGTCATCAAGCTCGGCGGCCGGGCCCTTCTCGCCGAGACGACCGAGATGATGGGCGGCGAGGATGTCCTCGCGGCCAAGTGCGTTCGCCCGGCGCTGGGCAAGAAGATATGGGCGATGGTCAACAAGATGGAGGCGGATATTCTCGCCTGCGGAGTCGATCTGCGCGGGAGTCAGCCCACCGGCGACAACATGGAGGGCGGCCTGACCACTATCGAGGAGAAATCCCTCGGCGCTATCCAGAAAGCCGGCTCGGCCAAGATCGTTGACGTGATTCCCTACTCCGTCCGCGCGAAACGAATCCCCGGACTCCACGTCATGGACACCCCCGGCCACGGCGGTGAATCCATCACCGGCATCGCCGGCGGCGGGTCCCAGGTCCTGATCTTCTCGACGGGCGGCGGCCACACCATCAATCACCCGCTGATGACCACGATCCGCATCACGGGCAACCCGGTCTCCGCCAAGCTTCAGCGCGACACCCTCGACGTGGATGTCTCCGACATCTTCACCGGAACGACCATCGAGGTGGCCGGGCGACGCGTTTACGACGAGGTGCTCGCCGTCGCCAGCGGCAAGATGACCAAGGCCGAAATCCTCCACGAAGACAACGCCTTCGCCATCACCCGCACCGGCCCGAGCGTCTAGGGCGGGGCGGACGAGGCGAGATGCCGCTCCCCAAGTACGGCGGGCAGGCTGTGCCGCTCCCTACCTACGCCGAGGCGGTGGCGCGCCTCGCCGGGGAGGAGCGCGGCGAAGGTTGGCTCGTCCATTGCGAGCGCGAGGGGATTTTTCAACTCCCCACTCTAGAATGGGTGGACGCCATCGCCGCCGCCATCACTCCCCTTGGAGCAAAGTGCCCGCTTGAGGTCGGAGCAGGCTCGGGGGTGCTCGGCCGCGCCCTGATCGAGCGCAAAATTTCGATCCTTCTCACCGACCCGTTGGGGACCGATCCATCGGGAACTGGCCCGGTGGAGCGGTTAGGTGTGGCGGATGCTCTTGAGGAGCACCGGCCCGACCTGGTTCTCTCCTGCTGGCTTCCCTTCGACCTGGGCGCGGAGAAAATCATCTTCGCTCACCCGGCCGTGCGCTGGTATATGGCGGTCGTCCAGACGGGCCCGGGTTTCACGGGGAGCGAGGCGCTCTGGGCCGATCACGGCTGGCGGTCCGAGCGAATCGAGGCGGCCGACCGCTGGTCCGTCTCCCGGAGCGATTTTCTCTCCGAGGTGGACCGGGGCGATCACATCCGGCACGGAGCGGTGTTTCTATTTGAACGCACGAACAACCATAACTAAAATGAAATCAAATATATGCCTTAGATGACCTTGAAAGGACTTTGTATGGGCCAGCTCGTCTTGGCGGATGAACTCAAACGCTTTGTCACGGAAGTATTCCTCCACACGGGGATGCCGAAGGAGGATGCGGCCTGGACAGCCGACACGCTCACCCAGGCAGAATTGCGCGGCACCTCGAGCCACGGCGTTATTCGCGTCCCCGACTACATGAAGCGGCTCAAGAACGGTGCGAACAACCCCAATCCCAAGATCAAGATCGTCAGGGACGCGGGGGCGCTCGTCCTTATGGATGGCGACAGCGGCATGGGCCAGGTCGTCGCCAAACGCGGGATGGAGGAATGCCTCGAGCGCGCCGAGGAACACAACGTGGGCGTTGTCATCATGCAGCGAAGCAACCACTTCGGCGCAGCCGGCAGCTTCGCCGAGCTGGCGCTTGACCGGGGCATGGTCGGCCTCGTCACGACGAACGCGGTAAAAACAATCGCCCCAGCAGGTGGCAAGCAAAAACTTTTGGGCAACAACCCGATTGCGATCGCCATTCCCGGCGACCCGCCCATCGTGCTCGACATGGCGCTCAGCACCGTGGCGCGCGGTTATGTACTTCAGGCGCACAAGGCGGGAAAGCTCATCCCCGAGGGCTGGGGAGTGAATAGCGAAGGACAACCCACCACCGACCCCAACGAAGTCCTCCAAACGGGCTCGCTCACCGCTATCGCCGGATATAAGGGCGTTGGCCTCTCGGTCGCCATCGACGCCATCCTGGGCTCGGTGACGGGCGGCGCGCACAGCCACAACGTCGTGGGCATCATGAACCCGGTGGATTCGGGCAACGTCACTCACGTTTTCGTCGCCCTGCGCATCGAGGCCCTGCTTCCCCTGGCCGAGTTCTCCGCCACGGTAAACGCCCTTTGCGCCTTCCTCCGGGCCTCCCCAAAGGCCGCCGGCGTGGAACGCATCTGGATGCCGGGGGAAATAGAGTACGAGCGCGCCCTGGAGCGGCGCACCGCCGGCATTCCCCTCACCCCCGAGCGCTACACGGAACTCGCCGGGCTGGCCAGGGAAATCGGCATCGCTGAGCTGGAAACACGTTCATGAACCCTCCCGCGCCTCCACCGGCTCCGCCTCCGGCTGAGTTGGCCGCCGCCGCCGCGGCCCTCGCCCGGGAAGCGGGCAAAATTCTTCTGGGCCTCTTCGGAAAGCGCGTCAAGGTGGATTACAAGAACAAGGCGAAGACCGACCCCGTCAGCGAGGCCGACACCGCGAGCCAGAATTTCCTCACGAAAGCCATCAATGAAAAATTTCCCAGCCACGGCGTCCTCGGCGAGGAAAAACCCAAGGATAAGGACGAGGCCCGGCGCGAGGGCGAGCGCGAGGTGCCCGATTATCTGTGGGTGCTCGATCCGCTGGACGGGACAAAAAATTTCCTGAACGGTCTTCCAATCTGGGGATGCTCGGTCGGAGTGCTTTTGAGGGGACGGGCCGTCGCGGGCGCGATCTTCACCCCGGAGCCCGGGCCGGAAGGCGGAACCATTTACCGCGCCTCGGTGGGCGGCGGCGCCTTCCGCGATGACCACCCTATCCAGGTCGCCGAGGACGATAAGCCCACCGGCAAGCGGATTGTCAGTCTGCCCGGCTCCCACTGGACCCAGTTCCGCCCGACGGGGCCGCTGAAAACCAGTCTCGGCGAGGTGCGCGCCCCCGGCTCGATGGCCTACGAGCTTGCCCTCGTCGCTCGTGGAGGGCTCCACTACGCCCTGTTCGGGGCGCCGAGCATCTGGGATGTCGCGGCCGGGGTCCTCATC
>JAPYQX010000282.1 GCA_029937135.1 Nitrospinota bacterium | reverse complement strand
TATCGAGGGAGCGCGGTGGAACCGTCATGGTGGGGGGTGACGAGCGGGCCTACCAACGGGTCCGGCCCGTTCTCCGCAAGATGTCCCGCCGCCAGTTCTACATGGGCTCAAGCGGCCGGGGAACGCTCACCAAGCTCGTCGTGAACACGGTGAGCGAGCTCAACCGCACCGCTCTCGCCGAGGGCCTCACTTTCGGAATGACGGGGGGAATCGACGGCGGGCTGCTTCTCGAAGTCCTGGCCTCGGGTTCAGCCTACTCCAAGCAAATTGATCACAAGGGCGAGCGCATGGTGAAAAGTAAATTCGGAGACCCCGAGGCCATCATCGACATGTGCGTCAAGGACGCTGAATACATGCTTCAGGCAGGGCGGGAGATCGGGGCCCCCCTTCCGCTGACGGCGCTGCGTTGCCAGCTCTATCAGGCCGCGTCCAATTTGGGGCACGGGCAGGACGACCCGGCGAGCGTGATCGCCCTTTATCAATCGCTCTCGGGGAAAAAGAAAAAAAATCCCCCAAAAACAAAAACAACAAAAAAGCGAAAAGCGAAATAAATTCACAATCTTTTTTTCATTGCCAGTGAAAGCCCTGCCATGGTCCAAGTAAACCAAGAAGTGAGCGAGGTCATGGGAGCGCTCAGCCGCTATATCGCCTCCGCGCTCGATATGGACCTGCCGCCGGCAGTTAGCGAAAAAGGAAAGCATCATCTGCTCGACACGCTGGCCGCGATGGTCTCGGGCTCGCGCTTGCCGCCGGGCGAGGCGGCTATTCGATACGCCGCTCTTCAGGGCGGCCGGGAGGAAGCCTGCGTGCCGGGAAGCGGCATCCTGACCTCGGCTCCGAACGCGGCCCTCGCGGGGGGGATGCTGGCCCACGCGGACGAGACGGATGACTCCCATCTAATCTCCAGATGCCATCCGGGCTGCGGCGTCGTCCCCGCCGCCCTGGCGATGGCGGAGCGCGAGAGCCGGAGGGGCGGCGCCCTCCTTCGGGCGGTGGTCCTCGGATACGACATCTGCTGCCGGACGACGCCCGCAATCGGGGTCGATCATCTCTACGAGGGCGGGCACAGCACACACACCTTCGCCCCTCTTTTCGGCGCGGCGGCGGCGGCGGGCGCCCTCGCGGGGTTGAGCGAGAAGCAAATTCCCTGGCTGATTTCCTATGCCGCGCAGCAAGCGTCCGGGGTCAATTGCTGGCAGCGCGACGAGGACCATATCGAAAAGGCTTTTGATTTCGGCGGCATGCCCGCCAGAAACGGTACGGCGGCGGCGGCGATGGTCTCGGCCGGGTTTACGGGGGTCGCGGATGTATTCACCGGGCCGAGAAATTTCTTTTTCGCCTTTTCAGCCGATTCTCATCCTGAATTTCTGACCGAAGAACTTGGAGAGCGATTCGAGATCATGGAAACGAACATTAAAAAATGGTCCGTCGGCTCTCCCATACAGGCGGCCCTCGATTCGGTGGAGGCGCTCGTTCGTGAAAACGATCTGAAGTCCGGGGATATCGCCCGGATTTCGGTCAAAATGTCCGACAAGGAATCGCATGTGGTGGACAACCGGAAAATGCCGGACATTAATTTTCAGCATTTGCTCGCGGTCATGATCATTGACGGAGGTCTGACCTTTTCGTCCTCTCACGACACCGGGCGGATGAGCGACCCCGAGGTATCGGCGATGAAGGCCAGGGTCGAATTGATCCCCGACCCCGATCTCCCGCGCCGGCAACCTATCGTCGTAATCACCACGTCGGGTGGAGATCCGCTGGTGCACGCAACCCCCGCGGTGCGCGGAACCCCCGGCAACCCGATGGAACGCGATGAGGTGGAGAATAAAGCGCTCGACCTGCTCGAGCCCGTACTCGGAAAGTCGAAAAGCCGGAAACTCGTCGATGCCGTGTGGGCGATTGAAAGGGTGGAGGATGTGCGGGAGCTCAGACCCTTGTTGATGATTTAGGATTACGCATCGGACTGGGCGATTGATGCACCGTGTTTTGAGAAGAAAGTTTATCGAAAAGGAAGTTTTTAATTTCTGTTCTAATAATTTTCGGCAATTTCACGAAATCGGGAAAGTGAGGGGAAAAATGATTGAGCACAAAAGCGAAGTTAGAGACGGAATGAACATTACCTGGGATCAGCCCATTGAAATGGATGACGGTCTCCTCCTCCGGTCGGATGTTTTCCGGCCCGTCGAGGAGGGCAAGCATCCGGTGATCCTGACCTACGGAGTCTATGCGAAAGGGATAGCCTACCAGGATGGTTATCCGCACCAGTGGAACAAGATGGTCGCGGACTATCCTGAAATACTGGAAGGCTCGACGAACAAGTATCAAAATTGGGAGGTGACCGATCCCGAGTGCTGGATACCGCACGGTTATGTCTGCCTGCGTATCGACTCGCGGGGCGCGGGCCGCTCGCCCGGCTTCCTGGACGTGAACTGCCCGAGGGAGCTCGAGGACCTCTACCAGTGCATCGAGTGGGCGGGAACCCAGGAGTGGAGCAACGGGAAGGTCGGGATGCTGGGCATCTCCTATTATTCCCGGAACCAGTGGCGCGTGGCGGCCAAACAACCGCCGCACCTGGCGGCCATCATCCCCTGGGAGGGCGGTAACGACCCCTACCGCGACTCGGGCTATCACGGCGGCATCCTGAGCCAGTTCGCGGAAACGTGGTCCAAGGTGCAGGTGGCCCACGTCCAGCACGGATACGGGGACAGGGGAAAGAAGAGCCCCATCACGGGCGATACGGCCGCCGGGCCCGAGAATCTCACGGACGAGGAGTTGGCCAAAAACCGCTTCAACGCCTTCGAGGAGCTTAAAAAACATCCCCTCGACGACGAGTGGCACCAGTCACGGCGGGCCGACTTTTCGAAGATCGAGGTGCCGCTTCTTTCGTGCGCCAACTGGGGCGGACAGGGGATCCATCCCCGGGGCAATTTCAACGGCTATATTGAATCGGCCTCGAAGCAGAAGTGGCTTGAGGCCCACGGCGATTCTCACTGGTCGCTCTTCTCGAGCGACTACGGGCTCGATCTTCAGAAAAGATTTTTCGATTTCTTCTTGAAGGACATCGACAACGGCTGGGACAAGACCTCGCCCGTCACGCTCAATATCCGCCACCCCGGACCGAAGTTTGTTCTCCGGGAGGAAAACGAGTGGCCGATTGCCCGGACCCAGTGGACCAAGTACTACCTCGATCTCGAAGGCAAGGCGCTCAGCCTCGACCCGGCCGGGGAGAGTTCCCTTGAATACGATGCCCTCGGCGAAGGAAACACTTTCTGGTTGCCCACGCTCGAAGAGGAGATGGAGATCACGGGGCCCATGGCCGCGAAGCTGTTCGTGTCGTCCTCGACCGAGGACGCCGACCTGTTTCTGATCGTCCGGGTGTTCGACCCCGATGGAAAGGAACTGACCTTCATGGGCTCGACCGACCCGAACACGCCCATCGCCTGTGGCTGGCTGCGCGCTTCGCACCGGGCGCTGGACCCGGAGAAGAGCCAGCCTTACCGGCCCTACCATCCACACGACAAGGAAGAGAAGCTGACGCCCGGCGAGGTGTACGAGTGCGACGTGGAGATCGTCTCCTCGTGCATCGTCGTCCCCGCCGGTTGGCGGGTGGGGCTCACCGTGCGCGGAAAAGATTACGAATACGAGGGAGAGCTGGACGATTTCGCGAAGAATTTTCACTACGGAACGCGCGGGACCGGCGGCATGACCCACAACGACCCCGACAACAGGCCCGCGGAGGTCTTCGGCCGCAAGGTGACGCTGCACACCGGACCCGATCGGCAAGCCTATGTGATGCTCCCGATCATACCGCCGAAATAGCGGGGCCGGTTTCAGGGGGCTCAAGAGCCTTTTTCGGATGTTTTTCGGAGGATCAGGAGCTTTTCCCGGGAATCAGGACAACCGCGTCGATCTCGACGATATCGTCCTGGTTCAGGGCGCGGACTTCGATGATGGTCCGGGTGGGGAGGTTTTCGCCGAAAAATTCTTCGTACAGCCGGTTGATCGTCGGGCGGTGCGCCTTCATGTCGGTAACATAAACTGTTGTAGAAAGAAAAGAGGCCATCGAACCTCCGGCGAACTCGGCGATGGCCCTGAGATTCTCGAAGGTTTGCCGCGCGCGCGCCTCGATGGTGGGCTCGGTCAGTTCACCC
>JAPYQX010000281.1 GCA_029937135.1 Nitrospinota bacterium | reverse complement strand
CGATGTTCACCGCCCGGTAGCCCCCCGGCCGGTTTCCGCCCCAGTAATGATTCCCGATGAGCGAGAGCGTCACCGCCGGCCGGTAGAGCCGGTCGCGCGCGCCTCCAATCGAATGCCCCCAATAATCCCGCGTGAAAACCTCCGCCAGCGGGCCGTTATTCTGGACAATCCCGCTCCCCCCGATCACCGTCAGGTCATCGTGCAGAAACGGATACGAAAGCGTCCCCCAAAACGAAAGCACCGATACGATCAGCACCGCCGCGATCCAAAGACGGGTGGAATTAGAGTCGTCTTTTTTGTCTTGCGTCATGTGAGCCGGTCAATCGATAGCGGGCGGAGCGAGGACAGAAGAAAATCAGAACGGCGGGCGAAGCGGGGCCGGGCAAGTAAAGCTTTGAAGAAATGCGTCAGTATATAGGGTTTACGCGCACATATCCAAACACTTAGGGCGATTTCTAAAGCGGTCTCGGCGGCCAAATTTCGCCCGGTGTGCTAATGTTTCTTTGTTAATGGCTACGGTCAATTCACCGGCAGCCTCAATCAAACTCGCCCGGCGAAACACCGGGCAAGGCAACACAGGAAATCCCCTACCATGAGCCCCGAAAAACTTGAACCTTGCTCAAAATGCGGCGGCTCCGGATGGATACAAACCGGAACCCGGCGCGACAGCGGCAGGCAGATCCTCGTCACGGCTCCCTGCGATTGCCGGAAAAAGGTATCTACCCAAGAGCCCTCGACTACAGAGCCAGAGGCTCAAGAATCTATCGATCAAACCGGCGACTTCATCAGCAGGGTCGTTATTGATTCACCCGAAAAGTTCAGAAGCTAAAATAAAACCCCTCCTTCCGACAAAGGGTTGGGGTGAGGGGCGTTTTGTTTTCTACCGCCCGCGTGTTGATTCGAGCCGGCGCGGCGTGAACCAGGAGCCACCCCCATGAATTGGACACAGGAATTTGAAAAGATCGATCTCCGGATTTCGGGTTGGATGGAAAAGTACGGCAGCTTGCTGCTCAGGATTTCCCTCGCCATCATTTTCATCTGGTTCGGCGCCCTCAAGCCCCTCGGCATCAGCCCGGCCGAGGAGCTGGTCAAACGAACAGTGTACTGGTTTTCCCCCGATATCTTCGTCCCGATCCTGGGGTGGTGGGAGGTAGCGATAGGGGCCGGGCTCCTGTTCCGCCCGCTCCTCCGCTTCGCGCTCGCTCTGCTGTTTCTTCAGATGCCGGGGACTATTTTGCCCTTGATCCTTCTTCCCGAGGTCTGCTTCACCCAGTTCCCTTTCGGCCTGACGCTGGAAGGGCAGTACATCATCAAAAATCTTATCCTGATCAGCGCTGCTATCGTCGTGGGCGGAACCGTGCGCTCGCGGGTGGCCGCCGGGAAGTTGCTTTAGGGATTCGGGCGGCCCGGAGCGTTGGAAACCAGAAAAGAAAACCCCCCTCTCCTTCTTTCGGGAGAGGGGGTTAGAACTTTCCTCACACCACCCTCCCCCTCGCGCTCAGAATGCCAGTTAAGAAAACCCCCAACCACCACACCCTTTGCACGCCGCCGCAATGAAAAAGCAAAATCATTCGCGTACTTTCGTGCGCGACCCCCAAGAGAAGGTTGGGTTGAGGGGGTGTTTGCCGTACCGTTGGGGCATCATTAGCCCAAACTTTCAAACAATGCGAAAAGGCGGGATTGTAAATGGAACGATTGGAGAACAAAAAAGCGGTTATCACTGGCGGAAACAGCGGAATCGGGCTGGCCGCCGCGCGGGCCTTTGTGCGGGAGGGGGCCAAGGTGCTCATTGCGGGCCGCAATCAGGAGACGCTCGATCAAGCGGTGGCCGATCTCGGCGTTGATGCCGTGGGGGTGAAAGCCGATGTCAGCCGTAGCGATGGGCTCGATCTGGTTTTCGATAAGGCCCGCGAGTGCTTCGGGACATTGGATGTGGTTTTTATCAATGCCGGGGTTTACGAAAAGGCATCGCTATCCGCCCTCACGGAAGATCATTTTGATGAGGTCGTTTCAGTCAATTTCAAGGGCGCTCTGTTTACGGCCCAAAAGGCTTTGCCCCTTATGGGAGCGGGCGGAACGCTGATTTTCACGACGAGCATGGCAAATGTGGTGGGATTACCCGATCAGAGTGTCTACTCCGCGACGAAGGCGGCGGTCCGGTCCATGGTCCGTACGCTTGCGGCCGAGCTTGCTCCCCAGGGCATCCGCGTCAATGCCATCTCCCCCGGCCCCATCGACACACCGGTTTGGGGGCGCATTGGCGTCACGAGGGATCAACTTGAGGAGAGAACCGCTTCCACGGTCCCCATGGGCCGCCCCGGCCAACCCGAGGAAATCGCCGAAGCGCTTGTTTTCATGGCGTCCGATGAGAGTTCTTTTATGACGGGTAGTGAAATCGCCATCGACGGCGGGAGGGCCCAGGTCTGATGAAATTCGCTGTCATCATTTCTTGAAAATATCGTGACTAACCCATCCGTCGCACACCGCCGCAATGAAAAGCAACATCCTTCGCACGCCGTCGCACGCGGCTCCCGGAACGGCCCCCGGCTCCCGAATCGCCCACCTTCCCAGCCTCACCCGGACCCGGAAAATTAAACGACTTTTATGTTTTATTAATATCATAAATATACTATTTTTTATCTGTTGGAAGTGTGACACCAACAAAAGGGCGGGAAAATGGCAACTGACTTCGGTCTGGAGGAACTGGCGGAAGTGGCCGGCAACAACCAGTTCGCTCTGGAAACGGCGGGCCTGAAAGATGTTTCCGGGAAAACAGGCATCGTTTACGGCTGGCATGATGTTCGGGGAATGCGCGATCTGCGCCGGACACTGGAGCAGGCGCTCGAAGCCCGGGACGGGTAACCTCCCAAAAACCTTCCCTCACCCCAATTCGGACAGTTTTTCCTCACCCCTCCAACCCCATTGATTTGAGCCACTCTTACTAAAAACACTTACTCAGCCCCGAATCCCGAAATTTGCTAGACTTCCGGTATCAAAAGATTCCAGGTGAGAAGCACAGCGGGGCCGGTAGCGCCCGGTCTGCGCATCATTCCGAATTCGTGAAAACGGTTCGGTTTAATTGCCGGGTTAATTGGCCACTTAAATCGGCCAGTTAAATTGCCAAGCTAAATTGCCACGTTTAATTGGAGGACCGCGCTATGGGCATGAGCCGCCTGATGGATCTTGAGTACGACGAGGAGATAGTTGATCGCGTAAAGCAGCTGGCCCCCGCATTCGCGGAGCGGGCGGCGGATATCGATGAAAACGCCCGGTTCCCGGTCGAGAATTTTGGTGAGCTTCGGGACGCCGGCCTCAACGCCGTCTGCATCCCCAAGGAGTGGGGCGGGGCCGGGGCCAATTCGCTGACCTACAATCTCGCGCTGCTCGAGCTCGGCAGGGTGTGCCCCTCGACGGCGATGTCGTGGAACATGCACTCGACCTGCACCTCGCTTTTTTTCGCGCTGGCGACCGATGCGCAACGAAAGGCGATCCTCCCCGAGGTCACCGAGGGTGGAAAATATTTCTCCTCGGTCACCGCCGAGCGGGGGATGAGTTTCAGGCATCTGGTGACGCTCAAGACCACCTTCACGCCGGTGGACGGCGGCTTCCGGATTAACGGCGAAAAAATCTCCGCCAGCGTTGGCGAGTTTGCGGATTTATATTTCACATCGGGTTTCCTCGCGGGCAAAAAAACCGCCGCCGAGGCCATCATGACCGCCGTTATCCCCAAGGGCTCGGAGGGCGCAACGATCAAGCGGGTATGGGACGCGATGGGGATGCGCGGGACGGCGAGCGACAACATTATTTTCGAGGAAACCTTTGTCCCCCGCGAAAACGTCCTGGGCGGCGAAAACTTCATCGGCGCCCTCGGGAAGATCGATATCACGATGTTTCATCTGGGTTTCTCGGCCGCCTACCTGGGGCTGGCGGAAGGGATTTACGGCCATCTGGTCGATTACGTGAAGCACACCCGGTACGACCCCAACCCCGAGCCCCTGAGCCATGACGAGATTTATCAGAGCACCATCGGCGAGCTCAGCTCGGAGCTCCGGGCCGCCCGGAACCTTCTCTACGAGGCTTGCCACGTCAAGGAGCAGGGGGACGGATTGGCCAACCAGAACACGGTCAAGGTGGTCATTCAATCAAAATATGTGT
>JAPYQX010000280.1 GCA_029937135.1 Nitrospinota bacterium | reverse complement strand
AATCAGCACGGGCAGAAGATAGAACCTGACGATCTTCTTGCCATGATATCATAAACAGGAGAAGCCATTGGCCGCCGGGGAAAGCGGAAGCGCCGCATTGATGAGTGAGCGGGAGGTGGAACTCGCCCTTCGCCGCATGGCCTCCGAAATAATTGAGAAGTGCGCGGGAGACCCCGACCTGGCCTTGATCGGGGTGCGCACCCGAGGGGAGCCCCTCGCCCGCCGGCTGGCGGTCATGATCGGCGGGATGGAGAATTTCGATCCCCCTGTCGGCATCCTCGATATCGGGATACACCGCGACGACATGGATCACCCGAGCGATCAGAGAATTTTCGGCCCCACCGAAATCACCTTCGATCTCGCCGAGCGCCAGATTGTTTTAGTGGACGATGTATTCTTCACCGGGCGCACGGTCCGCGCCGCTCTCGACGCGCTGACCGAACTCGGGCGGCCGCGCCGGGTCTGGCTGGCCGTGCTAATTGATCGGGGACACCGGGAGCTTCCCTTCCGCCCCGATTTTGTCGGAAAGAACGTACCCACCGCCCCGGCCGAGCGGGTGAACGTCCGCCTCCGGGAGGTTGACGGCGAGGACAGCGTCTGGCTGACGAGGAACGCCTAGGACAACACCCCTTAAAGAACGGAGATATAAATGTTCACCAAAATTCATCACATCGGTATCGCCGTCAAGGATATGGACGGGGCCATCGCCCTCTACGAGAACGCGGGGGCCAAGCTGCTCGGCCGCGAACCCTCCAAGGACGGCCGGGTGGATCTCGCCATGCTCGACCTGGGCGGCGACCTGATTGAGCCGCTCTCGCCCATCGAGGGCGATTCGGGCATCTCGAAATTCATCGAGAAAAACGGAGAGGGTGTCCATCACGTCGCCTACGAGGTGGCCGACATCAAAGCCGAAATGGCGCGCCTGAAATCTGAGGGATTCGAGCTCATCGACGAGGTTCCGCGGCCCGGCTTCATGGGCCACATCATCGCCTTCATCAAGCCCGATAGCACGATGGGGACGCTCTGGGAACTGGTGGAGGCGGAGTAGCGCTACCGCCTGCCGGGCGGTTTTGGCGGCTTGGCCGGCATCTCAAGTATCCGGACAACGTGATCTCCCGTGACCATCCGCCCGCTCTGGCGGCGGCTGATCCCCTACCCCTTGAGGCGAAAAATCCGGCCCGCTCTCGTCTTCGGCGGGATTTCGACGTGGGCGGCCCCACGCACCGTAAAAACCAGGACAGTGCCCCCCTCGACAAGACGAAACCGGGGGACGCTAACCTCGCTGTGCACATTGAGCCCGCGCCGCTCGAGAGCGGGGTGGCGCGCCGAGGTCACTTTGAGGACAAGATCCCCCGGCCTGCCTCCAGCGCCGCCGGGACCCCCCTCGGCCGGAACACGGACCTCCTCGCCGTCCTCGATTCCGGAGGGGATGATCGCCCGGACGGCCGCCTCTTCGAGCACCTCGCCCGACCCGCCGCAGACGCCGCACCCGCTCTCCACTTCACTGCCGCAATCCGGGCAAAGGAAGGGGCGCTCGATCCGGACGCTCACCTCGCCACCGGCGGCGGCTTCAATAAAATCCAACCGGATGTCGTAATAAAGATCGCGCCCCGCCGGGGAAGCTCGCCGGGACGATGGGAATCCCCGTCCACAGCCCCGGACCTCAGCGCTTCGTAGGCCTCGACGATTTCCTTGAAGCGCGCCTCCATCTCGGGCCGGCCCGCGTGCCTGTCGGGGTGGAATTCGAACGCCAGCCGCCGGTAGGCGCGGTGGATATCCTCGGTGCCTGCGACCGGGGAAAGACCCAGGATATCGAGCGCCCATTTTCTGGAATCCCGGTGTTCCTCGGGAGACATGCCCAACCTCCAAGCGGCCACCTCCAAGCGGCCACCTTCAACCGGCCACCTTCAACTGGCCACCTTCAACCGGCAACCGGCGCGAAACGCGCACGCCTTATTCTTGTCCAACCAGCGCGAAATACACTACCTTTATTTTATCTTTGAGCCGCCGGAGAGCAAACCAGGGGAATGACTTCACAGCGCCTCAGGGCGCGTTCGACACGATAAGAACCACACCAATGAACAAGGTGGCGGCGCCCGTCCATTTTTGCCAGGTCAGGACTTCCTCGTCCCGGAGCCAGATTCGCGTAAAGACCAGGGCGAATAGCGGAGCGGCATATCCGATCGGGACGACGATCGAAACGGGTCCGAACTGAAACGCCGAAAAGAAGACGAGAAATGAGAGCGAATTCAGCAGGCCCGTGAGAATCATCATCTTGTGCCCCCCGGGTTCGATCCGCCACCGCTCCTCCGGTGGGAGAAACGGCAGGAAAAGAAATATAGCGGGGATCGAGGCGAGGCTCGCGACAATGATGCCAATCAGAATATCCGGCATAATCAATAGTGAGTACCGCCGGGTGGTCGTGGCGAAGGCCATGACCAGCGAATGAGCAAAGGGCAACAGAAGGTGAATCCTTCGCCAGTCCTTGTCGCCCTCGGGCTTGAGCGCGATCAGAAAACACCCCGTCACCACCAGCGCGGTCGCCCCGAAGATGACCGGGCCCGGCTGCTCGCCCAACCAGGCGACCGCCGCCATCGTCGAGACGAACGGCGTCATCGTAATCAGGGGCATTGCCCGCCCGACACCGATATAGCGGATGCTCAAATAAATCAGGGGCCGAGCGAGGCCGGGAGCCAGAAAACCGGTCAGTGAAAACCAGAGGGCGGCCTCGAGGGTGAGTTTTCCCCAATCGGAGAAATAAAAGGACAGGACCAGCATTATCGGAATGCCAATGACGACCGAAATCAACGAAGCCGAGATGGCACTGCCCATGTTCATGGCCTTCCGGGCCATGACGCTGAACGCACCGAACGTCGATGCCGAACAAAGGGCCAATCCGATGGCGAGATAAGTATTCAATAGGGCCTCGGAGGGTTTCGGAAAAAACTCTTCCGAACGGGCCGCGAGCGGCCCGTCCGGGAGCGTTGGAGCGATTATCTGGGGGCTAAAAGTAGGGTTGTCCGGGTCCCACCGGAGGGGTCCATTCGCAGTCGCCGAAGGGGCCGTCTCCGTTATTCTTGACGTAGGCGATCCGGTCGTCATTCACCTTTCCGTCGAACATGGCGCGGTGGAGCCAATCGACGATGTATTGGTGATTGTCCAGCCCGCCCAGGTTCTTCAGGTTAACCAGAGGGTGGAACTGATCCTCGAACACCCACATTTCTTTCTTGCAGGTCAGATCATCATAAACCTCGATAGCGTCCTCGAGCGGGCAAAGCGGGTCGAACTCGCCCATGACGAGCAGCGTCGGGCACTGGACCCTGTCCATATATCCCTTGACCGTCATATTTTTCGCCATCTCGTCAAACTCGTCCTCATCATCGATCCCCGCCATGTACATGAACACCTGCTTGAAGCGCGGAGAGGATTGCGTGAAGATCGTGTTGTTCGGATTGAAGCAGGCCACCGCGCTCGCCACCGCCGCGATCCGGTGGTCGTAGCTCGCCAGGCGGAGCGACCAGAAACTTCCCATGCTGATTCCATAGATGGCGATCTTCGAGGGCTCGATCTCCTCCCGGCCCAGAAGGTATTCGATGACCGCCGCCCCGGCGCGTTCGTAGTTATCCCCCACCGCGCGGATTTTCTGGATGTTTGAATCCCCCTGGCCGGGACCGTCCATGGCGAGAACGTGAAAACCCCTGTCGGCGGCGATATTGTGCCGCGCTAAGGGAAAAACCTCCTTGGTCTGATCCATCCCCGGGACATAGATAATGCACGGCGCCTTTCGCCGGTCGGGAAGCAGGTGGAGAAGGCACGAAATCGACTTCCCGTCGTCGAAGGGGACCTGAACGCGCTCGATGGGATAGGAAGCGCACTCCGAGCGGCGGTCCACCATCTCCTTGAGCTTATCGCAGAGATAGATTTTCACGGGGTTGTCATCGTAGAAAATGGGATGCTGCGCCATCCGGTAGGACTCGATGGCATGGTCATAGTGCTCGGTGGCGGTCTGGTCGAAACCCTCGGCCTGCGCCTTTTTGGCTAGTTTTTCGTGAAACTCCGCCGCCTCGCGCCAGACCTTGGGGAGCATCTGATAGTTATGGGCTCGCTTCCCGGAGGGGACCTCGAGGTAGTCGCGCTCGAAATTTTGAACCCGGCCGCGCATGTTAAGGGCC
>JAPYQX010000279.1 GCA_029937135.1 Nitrospinota bacterium | reverse complement strand
TCAGTCCCTGACGGGTGAGCGGCGGGCCGTGATGACGCCGGTGCGCATTCCCGCCGACTGCAGACCGCCCTTGTAGCGACCATGCTCGATTTTCATGCACCGGTCCATGACAACGGCCATCCCCGACTCGCCGGCCCGGGCGGCTTCTGATTCGTTGACAACGCCGAATTGCAGCCATAATGCCTTAGCGCCGGCGGCAATCGCCCCGTCCACGATTTCGCCGACATCCTCGGGCCTGCGGAAAACGTTCACCACCTCGGGCGCCTCGGGGAGCGCGGCCAGGCTCGGATAACAAATGAGCCCGAGGACTTCCTCGTAGCGAGGGTTCACCGGCATGACCTCGAAACCCATTCGCTTGAGATAGTAGGCGACGAAATAGCTGGGGCGCGCCTCGTTCGCCGATAAGCCCACCACCGCGACCCGGCGCATCTCGCGGAGGATTCGCTGAATCGTGCGGGGGTCCTGAAACGCTGGAATTTCCATTTGTGAAATCATCCTTCGCGGTGGTTCAGGCTAGCGGGAGGCGGCTTCGAGGCCGCGGTCCAAATCCCACAATATATCGCCGATATCCTCGATTCCCACTGAAATCCGGATCATATCGGGGGTGACGTGGCCCGCCTTCATGTCCGCTTCGGAGAGTTGGGCGTGGGTGGTCGAGGCCGGGTGGATTATCAGGCTTTTCGCGTCGCCCACGTTGGCCAGATGACTGTGAATCTCGAGGCTCTCGATGAATTTGACCGCCGGCGAATAGCCCCCTTCGACCCCGAAGGAGAATACGGAGCCCGCCCCGCCGGGGAGGTATTTCAGCGCGAGTTTATAGCCGGGGTTTTCCGGAAGACCGGGGTAATTCACGAACGAAACGCGCGGGTCGGCGGCGAGAAACTTCGCGACCTTAGCCGCGTTTTCGCAGTGGCGCTCCATCCGCAGGTGAAGGGTTTCGAGACCCTGAAGAAAAAGAAAAGCGTTGAAGGGGCTGGGGCAGGGGCCCATGTCCCGCATCCCCTCGGTGCGGGCCTTGGTGATAAAACCAAGCTCTCCGAAAGTCTCATGAAAATTCAGGCCGTGATAGCCCTTCGAGGGACCCACCATGGAGGCGAATTTTCCGTTGGCCCAGTTGAATTTTCCCGAGTCGACGATAACGCCGCCGATGCTCGTGCCGTGGCCTCCGATGAATTTTGTCGAGGAGTGGACCACGATATCGGCGCCCCACTCCATGGGCCGGCAAAGATAAGGGGAGGCGAAGGTGTTGTCCACGATGAGGGGGACGCCGACCTCGTGCGCGATTTCGGCGATCGCCTCCAGATCGGCTACGTTCGAGAGGGGGTTTCCGATGGTTTCGCAATAAAAAGCGCGGGTTTTATCGGTGGCCGCGCGCCGGAAGGCCTCCGGGTCCCGGGGATCGACGAAGCTGACGTTCCACCCGAATTTCCTGAAACTTACGTCGAATTGCGTATAGGTGCCGCCATAAAGGGTCGCCGCCGAAACGACTTCATCGCCCGCCTCGAGAAGCGTGAAGAAGGCGAGAAACTGGGCCGCCTGTCCCGAGCTGGTGGCCAGGGCGCCTACGCCTCCCTCCAGGGTGGCCATCCGCTCCTCAAATACGGCCACCGTGGGGTTTCCGATCCGGGAGTAGATGTAGCCGTAGTCCTGGAGGGCGAATAATCCGGCCGCGTGCTCTGTGTCCTCGAAGACAAATGAGGTGGTTTGGTAGATGGGCACCGCGCGGGAGCCGGTCACGGGGTCGGGCCGCTGACCCGCATGGAGAGCGAGGGTGGCGAATCCGAAGTCGTGGCTCGTGCCGTCCGTGGTGGTGAAGCGGTTTTCTCCGGCCATGGATAATCCTTGTTGTCGGAATATTGATAAAAAGGGGGCTTGAAGGCCGCCGGGCTATTCTGGCCCGGTTTGGTGGGCCGCCGCAAGAATGATCCGAAGCGGGCGGGGGACTTTCTCAGGAGCTGGGCTTTAGCCGGAAACAGGGCTTTCGCCAGGAGTGGCGGCCCAATTCAGGGCCCCCGAATGCTAAAAAAGAATAAAAAAAACGGGAAAAACGGACTCGCCAGTCTATCCTCCTATTTTTCAATGATATAGGGGGAATCAGGGCTCGCTTATTTTTTGGGCTCCCGGCTAATGAAAATTCTACAGCGTCCGATAAGCATGAGGAAGGGAGTTAAAGCGGTTTCACAGGGATTGTGAAATTACCGCCTCCATTATAAAACGTCATCTCCTCAAGGAGGAGAAGTGGCCATGGCTAATGCAGATCTGATTTTAGCTGTTGCAAGGGGTCTGCGGCCCGCCCAGATTACAGGTGCGGTGGCAAGCGCCCGCGCGGAGGTGAATCGTCTGGTGGCCACCAAGCAGTTGGCCGACGAGAGAACGTTGATCGCCCTGTCTGCTGCTAATTCGCTCCAGAGTCCTAATTCCATCGACGTCATGGCCTGATCGCGCGTGGCGCGCGCTGGAATTTTTTGTTTTCAGTAGTGATTCGGCGGTGAAATATATCCGCGCCCGCCGGGCGTTTATCCCCTCTGTATCAATCGGCTTCACTCTTCGAGATTAAACCTTGAGATTGAAATTCCTTGGTCTGCTATTTCATTGCCCGGTAGATTGACCCGTGATGGCGGTTTGGCGTCTTTGTTGATTCGTTGACGGTCAACCGTGGAATCCCTATACTTTTCCTTCGTTTACGCCCCCCCCTGGACCGGTGATGCATATAAATTAATGGTTCAAATCCTCCTATCCAATGATGACGGAATCTCCTCGGAGGGGTTGCGCGTCCTCTACGATTCGGTGAGTAGCCTCGGCGAGGTAACCGTCGTGGCTCCCGACCGGGAACAAAGCGCGGCCGGGCACTCGCTCAGCCTGCACCGCCCCTTGCGTATCGACCCGGCGGGCGGCGGATGGTTTGCCGTCGATGGAACGCCCACCGATTGCGTGAATTTGGCGCTGAACGGGATGTTGAAAGACCGGCGGCCCGACCTCCTCCTCTCGGGCATCAACAAGGGATGCAATCTCGGCGACGATATCACCTACTCGGGGACCGTGGCCGCCGCCATGGAAGCGACCCTGCTCGGCGTTCCCTCGGTTGCCATATCCCTGGTCCACGAAAACGGAGAGACCCCTGATTTTCAGTTCGCCGGGAGTTTCGCACGGAGGATCGCCGAAAAAGTGCTCGACCGGGGGTTGGGAGAGGGGGTTCTCCTGAATGTGAATGTACCCAATATCTCCGGGGAGGATTGCCGGGGAGTCAGAATCACCCATCAGGGGAAACGCATATACGGAGACACCATCGTCGAGAAAATCGATCCTCGCGGCCGCGAGTACTATTGGATCGGAGGCAGCAGCCTGAGCTGGGTCGAGGAGGCCGGCACCGATTTCGACGCGGTGGCGAACGGGTGCGTCTCGATCACCCCAATTCGGCTGGACCTCACCGATTACAGGGCGATGAAAGATATCGAGAAATGGGACCTTCGATGAACCTCCCGCCGCTCCTCCAGGGCAAAAGCGGTGAAGACCGCTGGAAGCGAATGCGCGAGGACATGATCCGCAAGCAACTCGTGCCTCGGGGGATTGAGGACGAGCGCGTCCTCGACGCTATGCGCCGCGTACCCCGCCATGAATTCGTTCCCGAGGTGTTTCGGGACAAAGCTTATACGGATCGGGCGCTGCCCATCGGAAACGGCCAGACGATCTCCCAACCCTACATGGTGGCCATCAGCCTTCAGGCGCTCGGCCTCCGGGGAGGGGAGAGAGTGCTTGAGATCGGCGCCGGAACAGGATACGTTACGGCCCTTCTGGCGGAGTTGACGGCTCAGGTCAGGGTAATCGAGAGAATCCCGGCCCTGGCCGACGCCGCTCGTTCCCGCCTTGAGAAGTTCGGATATACGAACTTTCTCCTCCGGGCCGTGGACGGGACTTTTGGCTGGGCGGATGAATCGCCTTTCGATGCCATTATCTCGGCCGCCTCGGCGACGCGCCCGCCGCGTCCCTGGCTCGAGCAGCTCAAGCCCGGAGGGTGTCTCGTGATGCCCGTGGGCGGCGAAAAGGGCCAGACCCTCCTCCGTTATGTGAAGGGCGAGGACGGCGGTATCGCGGCACCCGAGAAAATCGTTGGGTGCATGTTCGTCAAGCTCATCGGGCGCCATGGATGGAGCGAAAATAATAACCGTCAATGAC
>JAPYQX010000278.1 GCA_029937135.1 Nitrospinota bacterium | reverse complement strand
GCCATCGGCATCCCCCTTTACACATCGGGCGTGGCCTCCATCCCCATTACACAGGGGCTCGTAGCGAGCGGCATGTCGCCCGGCGCGGCGATGGCGTTTCTCGTAGCAGGACCTGTTACCACGATTCCCTGCATGATGACGGTCTGGGTAATGGTGAAGAAACAGCTTTTCTTCTACTACCTCAGCGTCGGCATCGTTGGGGCCTTGCTCGCGGGCTACCTGTTCCAGGCGGTCATGAGTTAGACCCACTCGCCCGGAGCCGTCCGGTTCCTGCCCAAACCCGAACGAGCTAAACTGAAACTGACCGAATTCACCCGGTTTCGGCCAAACTCGACCGGATTCAATTCATCCTGAAATAAACGCGGATATGCGATGCCCCAAAAAGACGCCTGGGCCGACAAGGACTTCGCCGACCGCTGGGACGGAAAAAACCACTTTCGCGACAACCCCGACCGGGAGGAGCAACTCGATCTGATCGTCTCCCTGCTCGCTGATGGATGCGGCGATGATTCACTGATCCTCGACCTCGGCTCGGGCTCGGGGCGCGTCGAGGAACTGATCTTCGAGCGAATCCCCGGCGCGCGGGTGGCGGGCGTGGACTCGTCTCCTTCCATGTTGGATATCGCCAGGAAGCGGCTTGCTACTTTTGGAAACCGCTTCATCCCCGTGGTTGGCGGCATGGGAGATTTGGCGGCGCTTGAACTTCCTACAGGCCCCTACGCCTTCGCCATCAGCGTCCAGGCCCTGCACGAGGTTTCTCACGAGGAAAAGAAAAAAATCATGGCGGACGTTTACGCCCTTCTCGAGCCGGGGGGCGTATTTTTCGTCCTGGACCGGGTGGCGTTCGAGGGCGAGGCGCTCTCGGGCGCCTACCGGAGCGTGTGGGACCGCCTGAACCGGAAGGCCGGAATCAAGGAAGGAACCAAGGAAGGAATGTCATACGAAGAATATCTAAAAACTTACCGGGAAAAGGACGACCACGTCGCCTCTCTGGAGGACCAGCTCTCCTGGCTGCGCGGGGCGGGCTTCCGCGCCTCGTGCCTCTATCTTCACTACAACCGCGCGCTATTCGCCGCCCGGCGGCCGGCCGGCGGATAACGAGCCGGTCACCACAAATCCACGCGTGATTACAGTTCGGGTGATGGTGAAAAACCGATTTCTTTTTCGATTTCAACCGCCGAAGCGTTCCGCAAGGGCATCGAATCCGGCCTGATAAATTCCGCGGACGATCCCGTCGGCTTCATCCTCGGACGCGCCCGAGGGCTGAAACTCTCCCGACCACTCTACCTGGCAACCGCCGCCCTCTCCGTCCCGCACCTGTAGCGTGGCCTGGTAGTCTTCTATTGGAAGGGGCGATTCCGTAATCGTGTAGCGGTAAATACGCTCCGCGTTGTCATGCGAAATAAGCCGCTCCCGAATCGTAGCGCCGCCCTGGATCTCAAGAAGCCGGATGCTGCGCCCCTCTTCGAGGTCACTTTTCACGATAGCCGGGTGCCAATCCGGCAATGCGTTGAAGCCGCCGATTAACCTCCACACTTCATCCGCGGAAGTCTGTAGATCAATCGACATCGAAACTCTGGCCATTTTCGATTCTCCCTCGTTATCGAAAGGGAAACGGTATAATTTTCCAGCCTTACATCACGCACCAGCCGTCGTCCACGATCATATCGAGGCCGTGAACGGCGCTGGCTTCGTCCGAGGCCAGGAACACGGCGGCGCCGGCTATTTCCTCCGTCGCGATATAGGCGCGGCCGGTCGGCGTAAGGCCCTCGAGCAGCTTGACGAAATCGGGGTCGTCCTGGAGGTGTTGATTGAGCGGGGTCGCGGTGTTGCCCGGCGAGATGCAGTTGACGTTGATCCCGTCCTTGGCGATTTCGGCGGCCAGCGCTTTTGTGATCATGACGACCCCGCCCTTGCTCGCACAGTAGGGGAGCGCGTTGGGAAAGGCGTGCGTCCCCGCTATCGAGGCCATAAAAACGAGCTTTCCGTATTTCTTTTTCTTCATGATGGGGATGATCGCCTGGGAAAGAAGAAAGTTTCCCTTGAGGTTGGTGTCGATCATCCGGTCCCAATCCTCCTCGGTGTAATCCTCGACGGGCTTGTTGATCATGATCCCGGCGTTGCCGACCAGGATATCAACCGTGCCGAAGGCATCGGCGACGCCCTTGACCATGCCATCGACCTCGGCTTTTTTAGAAACGTCGCACGGAAACGCCCGGGCGGCGCCGCCAGCGTCCACGATTTCCTTCACCACCGCCTCGCCGTTCTCGCGGGTCCGGTTCACGACGGCGACCTTCGCCCCCTCGCGCCCGAAAGCGAGACACACCGCCTTGCCAATCCCCATCGAGCCGCCGGTGACGATAGCCACTTTATCCTTGAGCCTCATATCCCACCCCTTTTCCGGTTAATTTCCGCCCGTTTTGATTATCCGCCCGCTCCGGTCGCACCGGCCGCCTTGAGCGCCTTGCGCCGCCCGGTGGTGGCCGCCTCATCAACGGAGCCGTCCTCCCGGAGCACAACGCCGTATATCTCATGGGCGCGCTCCCTGGATACCCAGCCCTCGTCCACATCGAATTTCACCTTCGCGGCGGGCCGCTCGACGGGCGGGCCATAGCCCCCGCCCCCCGACGAATAGGAGACGATTTTTTCGCCCGGCTTGAGAACGATATCCTCGCAGGCGGGCAGCTCGACCAGCTCCCCGTCCCGGCGGCGGTGGTAGTTCCTGATGCGCGCGCCGTCGTAGCCTCCGAGCGTGCCCTTGGCGTTGTTCTTCGCGCCGTCAGCTACATAGACCACCTCCAAATCGCCGCCGCCGACCGGCCCGTATTCGCAGTAGCCAGACGGCGCGCCGATGGTGCGCCCGGCTCCCTCGGTATCGATCACGAGCCGCCGCTCATCCACGAGAAAAGGGAAATGAAGCTCGTCGAGCTCTACGCTGTCGATGAAGCACATGCCCGAGTTTCCCGCGTGGCAGATCGTCAGCCAGGCGTCGGTCTTCGCGGCGGCAGCGCCACCCGTATCGAGCAGGAAAATCTGATTCACGAACGGCTCGTTTTCGTTTCGGGGATCGACGCCCGATATGACGCCGAGCGAGGCCGGAAAAATCGGCCCGCACTCGGCGAGACCGAGCCCGTCCTCGATTTTCGAGAACGCCCGCTGGACGGGATTCGTCACCCGATCAGCCAGGTTCGTCGTCGCAACCGACATGCTTGTCGGGTGTTTTCCCCCGCCCGCGACGCATCCCTCGCGGATGTGGACCTTAAGCCGGCGGAAACTGCCCGCGTTGGTGGGTACGGGGTCCTCGATGCTGTTGAAGACGCCGATCATGGCCCCCGTCCGGGCACAGGCCTCGCTGAGGTTGAGCCCGCAGGGCATGGCGTCGGGATTGTCCCTGAGGTCCACCTCGATACGCGCTTTTTTGCTGTCGATTTTGACCTCGACCTTGATGCGAATTCCCTCCTCGGGGGTTCCGGGGACGGGATCGTGCGTGCTGGTGGCGGTGGCGCTGCCGCCCGGCATTTTTTTAATGGCGGCGATCATCACCTTTTCGCTGTAGTCGAACCACTCCTCCGAGAAAGTGTGGAGGGTCTCCCAGCCGTATTCATCGGCCATCGCCAGGACCTCCCGCTCGCCGATGCGCGCCGCTCCGATCATGGCCAGATAGTCCCCGCGCCACTGGACCGGAACCCGGATGCGCATCTGGCACATGCGGATAATGTCCTCGATATCCTCGAAATTCTCCTGAACCTTGACCGCCGGGAAAATCAGGGCCCCTTCCTCGTAAACATCGCGGGCGTGACCCATGTAGGTCGTCGGTTGGCCGTTGCCGCAGTCCGCCTGATGCGCCTTTACCCAGACGGTGAAGTGATGCACTCCCTTTTTATCGATGACCGGGATGAGTATCGTGTGGTCGGCGGGGTGAGAGCATCCGTGATAGGGCGAGTTGTGCAAAAAGGCGTCGCCGCGCCGAAGCACCGGATGAAGGTCCATCATCGACCGCGCCATGAGATCGGCGCCGCTCAAAACGTGGATCGGAAGCGTCTCGGCCCCGGTCAAAAGCTCGCAATCGCGCGTGACGATGCTCGTCGAAAAATCCTTCGCCAGATTGAGCACGCCCGAGCGGCCCGTCCGCAGGAGCGTATTCGCCATTTTTGTCGTGATGGACTCAAAGCGCTTGCTCAGGACGGCCAGGGTAACGGGG
>JAPYQX010000277.1 GCA_029937135.1 Nitrospinota bacterium | reverse complement strand
CATGCAGGCCGACGAGGCGCGCCGGTATTCGCGGAGTATTGGGTTGAGGACATGCGAAAGGGTGTAGGGCACGCCCGGCAGATTTTCTTCTAAAAGCCCAGCGATGCGGTCCTCGTGCGCGGGGTTGACGGTGGACCAGAGAAGACACACCCCGACGGATTCGACCTTGAGAAGCTTCATCTTTTTAATGATTTCAATCGTCGCGGCCTCGTCCAGCGGGTGCGCGACCTCCCCGGCCGAGGTGATTCGCTCGGGAACCTCGAACGTAAGCGCCCGGGGAATGTAGGGCTTCGGGAAAGGGGCGAGGAAGTTGAACGGCTCTATCCGCCCGCCCTCGCGGAGGACCAATACATCAGGGTGCCCCCTGGTGGTGAGGAACGCGGTCCGGGCGGTGTTGCCGGTGATAATCGCGTTGATGGCATGAGTGGTGCCGTGGATAAAGAGATCGCCCCGGGAAAGGAGGTCCCGGGGGGAAAGCGAGAGGCTCTCGGCGGCGGCGGCCACGACATCGAGAATTCCCCGGACGGGATCGTCGGGCGTCGTCGCCGCCTTGAACATATGAAGGACGCCCTTATCGTCCTCCAGCACGAGATCGGTGAATGTTCCGCCGGTGTCCACCGCGAACCGCATGGGTATGGCCCCTTAACGCGAATCCCGACAAAGCGGGAAGGCCCGCCGCCGGGCGGCACGGCCCGCTGACTTCCGGACGCTCCGGAAACCTCAGAAGCTTCGGAAGCCTCGGGGGCGCAATCCGCCCTGTTTGCCGGGAAAGTCAACTAAAACCCGAAAAACTCCCATCAATAAATCAGGAACCGTAAAAACCGGATGAAATATTGACGAGGATGTGTTCCAAAAATCAGTTCAAATCCGCCGCCGGGGAATCATTTTCTATTTTCTTGAAAACTCCCTGCACCCTTGAAAGAAATTCATCGACACCGGCGCCCTTAACGACATAACCCTCCAAACTTAACGACTTGTCGGTCACCACCTCGTCTCTCCTGGAGGTCGCAGTTACGACGAGAAATCTCGATTTCGGATACGACTCGCGGATTTTCAAAATAGCATCGAGCCCCCCCCCATCCGGGGCATCGTCAGATCCATCACCGTGAGATCGGGATGAAATTCCTTGTGCTTTTCAAGCGCGTCCAAACCGTCTTGCGCCTGCGCTACGACAAAACCCGCTCCCTTCAAGGCATTGGTGAAAACATTACGCATCATCACGGAATCATCGGCCACAAGAACGCGCTTGGCATCTTTTTGATCGCCCGCGGATTGGGTGTAAGCCACGTTGAGTATCACATGATCGAAGGAGCGATCCTGGACAACCTTCTTGGACGGAAACTCAAGCGTAATCTGAAAAGCGCCAGGAGAAGGACCGAAAGCGTTGGCAAGACTTTTATTCTTCACCTGAGCCGGGGGGCCAAACTTAACCTCGGGTTTAATTTTTTCCCATTCCTGCAAAACACTACCGACCATTATATTCAGGAATTCGCTTGAATTATCGAAAGCCGTTTCGCCGAACCTGATTACCGGCGGCAATCCCATATTCCCGGCGATCATGGAAGCGATGAAAACGGCCATCTCCTTATCGGCGAACCCAAGGACAAACTCACCATTTTCCTTTTTCTCGGGAATCTCAAAAGTCATCGCCTGCCCCACGGCGAATGTAGCGGCCGGCCATTCCTTCTCAGCGACCCTGAGGACGGAAGTATGAAAATTCGTCATATTTTCAAAAACCGTGTTAAAGCATTTAGCTAATATTCCGATATGATCTTCGAACACTCTCACCTTCCTTCAATGCCTCTTCGTACAAATTGTTATGCAAAAAGCATATTGCCACCCTAATCAACGCATCCCTCATGCTGCCCGGAACGAACCTGCGACACTCTCAATCTAGCAAATTTCGGCCTTATTTACCTTCCCCGGCCGCGCCTTTCGCGGGGATTCCATAATCAGCAAAGGCTTTCGTTCCTTTCGGAACGACCCCTTCCATCCAAAATCACGGTGCACAAGCTATTATTTTCATTTTGGTGCGGACAATCCCACTTCCTCCGGGCCAAAACCGCTTGCGGCCCCCCAATCCTTCGCCGCCCTCAACCTATTGAAGGCCCGGCCGGCTCGATGATCACCTTGATCGCGCCGTCCTGCTTGTCTTCCATCATCTCAAGGCCCTCCACCGCCCGGCCGAGCGGTACGCGGTGGGTGAGCATCGGGGTGAGATCGATTTTTCCGGAGGCGATTAACTCCAGGCATTCGGCGAACTGCCCTGCGTAGCGCCCGCGCGCTCCCTTGATAACAATCTCTAAGCGGCGAACATCCTCCGCCGGAATCGGGATACCCTCCCCGGCAAAAACGCCCATCACGACAACCGTGCCGTTTCGCTTCACGATGCGGCAGGCCTCGGGGAGCGTGGCCTGCTGGGTGCCGCCGACCGCCTCGATAACCTTGTCGAATCCGGCGCCATCGGTCAGCTCGTCCAACCGCTCGGAAAAACCGGCCTCGGCCGGATTGACGGCGGCATCCGCTCCCATCTTCCCGGCGGCCTCGAGCCGGTAGCCCACGGTATCCGATATGGCGACATAGGCCCCCTGGGCCTTCGCGACCACCAGGGCGCAGAGTCCGATGGGCCCCGCCCCCTGAATTGCCACGCGATCACCCGGCCGCACCTCGCCCACATCGCGGACGGCATGATAGGCCGTCGCCAGCGTTTGCATGACCGAGCCCACATCGTAGGAGACTTTATCGGGAAGGGGGACAACACACGCCGCCGGAACGGAGACGTACTCGGCATACGCGCCGTCGAGCGTATTCCCGATGGATTCAAGAGAGGTGCACAGATTCGGGCGCGCGGTCTTGCAGAACTCACACTCGCCGCAGGTGATCAGATTTTCCACGCAGCAGCGGAGCCCGAGCGGAACGCCCCCGGTTCCCTCGCCCAGCGCCACCACCTCGCCCGCGAATTCGTGGCCGAGCACAACGGGAAGCCGCACCCCGGCGAAGAGGCCCCGCCAGGCGTGTACGTCCGTCCCGCACAAGGCGCAGGCGCGCACCTTGATTAGCACCTCGCCGGGCCCCGCCTCGGGCAGGAGCCGATCATCGTTCACAATGCGGTTCGGCGCCTCGAGGACCACCGCCGCCATTCTGTCGGGAAGATTTCCGGGTGTCATGGGTATCCACCTAAACTATCGCCGGGCCCCTAAACCATTGTCGCGCCGCCGTTCACGTCGAGGGTGATGCCGGTGACGTAGCTCGCCTCGGGGCTGCACAAAAAGAGCACGGCCTCGGCGATTTCATCGGGCTCCGAGAGGCGGCCCACCGGCGTTGTCCGCTCGATATGGCTGATGCGCTCCTCGGTGCGGATTTTCTCTGTTCGCGGAGTGCGCACGTTCGCGGGCGCGACGGCGTTCACGGTGATGCCGTGGGGCCCGAGTTCCCGCGCGGCCTGCCGCGTGAGGCCAAGAACCCCCGCCTTCGCCGCCGTGTAGTGAGGGGGATTCGGGTTGATTCCACTCCGGGCTGCCATGCTCGAAAGGGATACGAATCGGCCGTAGCCGCCCTCGATCATGAGAGGAGCGGCGGCCTTGAGCAGATAAAACATGGTCTTGAGGTTTGAATCGACCACGCTGTCCCATGCCTCGACCGGGCAGTCGAGAAGGCTCACATACTTGGGAAACCCCCCGGCGCTGTGCACAACGATATCGAGGCGGCCCTGTTCGCTCTGAAAACCCTCGACGGCGGAGCGCACCTGCTCCCAATCCGTGAGATCCGCACGGATGAAAACCGCCTGTCCGCCCTCTTTTTGAATCGACTCGGCGACCCGGGCGCCGCCTTCCTCGTTAAAATCGCAAACGGCGACCGAAGCGCCCCCGCCCGCGAGTTTCCGGGCGCAGGACTCACCGATGCCCGTGGCCGCTCCGGTGACGAAGGCGCTTTGGGCTTTAAATTTTCCAGTGAATTTTTCTTGGTTCATCGTCTGCCTCGTTTCTATGTCGTGCGGGCTGACTCGCCGGGCTGGCTAGCGGCGAAAGGCCCGTCGTTTCGCCACGCGAAACCGCCCAAAAAATAGAATGGATAAAGATGCGAATTTATACCAAACTATCGCCATCTCCGGAAGCTGGCGGCCCAAGGGCGTCCCAGGCCGGAGAGTCCGGAAAACAGGAGAGCTTGAATTTCTGGCGAGCTTGAATATCTGGCGAGCCTGGAGG
>JAPYQX010000276.1 GCA_029937135.1 Nitrospinota bacterium | reverse complement strand
GAGCTACGCCGCGTCCTCCGGCCCGGCGGGCGCGCCGTCATCCTCGACACGGACTGGGACTCGCTTGTTTGGAGCGCCAGGGACGGGGAGCGGGCGGCGCGAATCCTGAAGGCATGGGACTCCCACCTCGCCGACCCCCACCTGCCGCGTACGCTCTCGGCCCGGCTCCGCGAGGCGGGCTTCGAGGTCGAGCGCCGCGACGTATTTCCGTTCTTGAACGCCGAGTACGATCCGGAGTGTTATAGCTGCCGGATGCTGAATATCATCGTTCCCTTCGTGATCCGCTACGGAGATATCCCCAAGGAGGAGGTGAAGGCCTGGGCCGGTGAGCTTGAGGAACTCGGCCGCGAGGGGAAATACTTCTTCAGCCTGAACCGCTATCTGTTTGTCTGCAGGAATCCGGCGGGGGCCTAGTCGTCGATCAGCGCCACCGCGCGGATGGGCGATCCGGTCGCGCCCTTGAGCTTGAGGGGCAGGGCGATGAAACGGAAGCGCTTGCCGACCAGCCGCTCGGGGATGACGAGGTTTTCGGTGTTGAGCATCCCGCGCTCCTTGCACACCTGGTGCGAGGGGTAGGGCTCCTCCGACTCTGGGAACAACTCAGTCGGATTTTCGATGGTGAACGCCTCGCAGCCGATATTCAGTACCCCCCGGTCGGCGAGGAATTCCGTTGCCGCGCGGCTCAGCCCGGCGAACTCCTTCCACCATATATCCGGATCAGACGACTGGAAGGATTTTTCGTAGTGTCCCGTGTAGTAAAGAAAGGTGTCTCCCTGCTCGATGGAAAGATCGAGGCGGGCGAGCTCGCGCTCGATATGTTCGGGTTCGATGTAGGTGCGTGGAGGGACCCCGGAGAAGTCCACGCAGATCGCCTCGGTGTAGAAGCGCTCGAGCGGAAGCAGGTCTATCGAGGGGGCGTCCGGTCCGGGTATGTAATGGTTGAGGGCGTCCACGTGCGAGCTGGTGTGATCGCAGAGGGTAATCGCCATGGCCTGAAACGAGAACTTGCCGTGGAATTTCCTGGAGGATTCCTCATGGGTCATCATCGGCTCGATCGAAACCTTGGGGTGGAAAGGGCGCTCGTAGCCGCCCGGAGCGATGGTTTGTGACAGGTCGATCAATTCCATGAGATTTCCTCCCGCTCCTTTCAGGAGTCGAAATAATAGGGAATCCAGTTCGGGTAGGCTCTAACCTGACAGAGGGGGGGTTGGATCACAATGTCCGGGACGCGGAGGCAGCCGGGATTTTTTAGATTCAGGAATATTTCTCGAAACCCGGGAGTGCGTTACATCTTTTTCCCGGGCAGCCCGGAGAGAAGGTCAGTAGGCGCCTTCGGCGGCAATGCGCCAAACCTGGGCCACCAGGAAGCAAAGTAAGAAGCCCATCACCACCGGAAGGAGGGAGGCGACAGCCGTCCATTTCGCGCTCCCGGTCTCTTTCCAGATCGTATGGATGGTCGTCGAGCAGGGGTTATGGACGAGGCTGAAAAGAAGGACGTTCACGGCGATCAATAAATTCCAGCCGCCGGCCTTCAGAAGCTGCGCGGTGGCCGACTCGGAATCGAATTCGAACATCACGCCGGACCCTTCTCCCACGCCCATCATGCCTCCCGACAGCACGGTTAACATCAGGATCGTGGGAACGACGATTTCGTTGGCTGGAATCGCGATGATATAGGACAGTAAAATCACACCGCTGAGCCCAATCAGCATCCCGAAGGGATCGAGCCATCCGATCAAGTGCTCGGCGATGCTTAAACTCCCCACCGGAATATTTGAGATGAGCCAGAGGAGCGCTCCGGCCGGAAGGGCGAATATCACCGCCCGCCACAAGACGAGAATCGTGCGGTCGATGAGCGAGGTGTAGATCGTCCGAAAGAAGCGCGGCGGCCGGTAGGGCGAAAGTTCGAGGCTGAAAGTCGAAACCTCGCCGCGCAGCACTGTTCTTGAGAGCAGCCACGATACGGCGAAGGTGAAAAATATGCCCAGAAGCGCCACCGCCACCACCGTTAGCGCCGAAATCAGCCCGGCCAGATGGGCCGGGACCAAGCCGCCGACGAAGATCGACGCGATCATGATTTGTGTCGGCCAGCGTCCGTTACACAGGGCGAAGTTGTTTGTGATGATTGCGATCAGCCGCTCCCGCGGGCTTTCGATGATCCGTGTAGCGATGACTCCGGCGGCGTTGCAGCCAAAGCCCATCGCCATCGTCAGCGACTGTTTTCCGTGGGCTCCTGCCCGCATGAATATGCTGTCGAGGTTGAAGGCCACGCGCGGCAGATAACCGAAATCCTCGAAAAGGGTGAAAAGCGGGAAAAAGATGGCCATCGGCGGAAGCATGACGGCTACCACCCAGGCCGTCCCCAGGTACATGTCGTCGATTAAAAGTCCGTCGAGCCACCAGGGAATACCCAGGGCCGCTGCGCCGCTCTTGAGCATGGGGTGAATGTTTTCAAGGAGCAGGGTGGCAAGCATGGCCGAGGGCGCATTGGCCCCGGTGATAGTGAGCCAAAGGACCACGGTCAGCGCGAGGACCATGATCGGGAACCCGAAAGCGCGGCTGGTCACCAGCCGGTCGACGATCCGGTCCAGATCGAAACGGGGTTTCTGGTCGTCCCGCGTGGTAGCCCGGTCGGTCAGGCGGGCGGACTCGGCGTAAACGGTTTCCATGAGCGATTGGTGGAACTCGGCGCCCACCTGCCACCGAAGCGTCGAGGCCTCGGCGAGTATTCCTTTGCTCCGGGCGCTGGTCCATTCCGGTGCTCGGACGGGCGCTGCCGTTTGCACGGCCGCCACGCCGCCGAACATTTCCGCCGGGCGCTGAAGGTTTCCAAGCTCGCCGCTTTGAACCGCCTCGGCGATGCGGTCGTCCCCGTCCAGCAGGCGGAGGGCGACCCACTGCTCGTTGGGCAGATCGGGGAAGGTGTTTTTCAGCATCGCGGCGAGACGGCCCACCGCGCCTTTGAGGGGGGAAGAAGGACCTCCCGCCCGCTTTGGCTTGCAGATCGTCTGGCCGGTGGCCACTTCGGCGATGGTTTGATTGAGGCGGTCCAGCCCATCGCCGTAGCGGGCCGAGGTCGCCACCACCGGGACCCCCAGGTCCCTCGCCAGGCGGCGCTCGTCCACCGATACCCCGTGGCGTTTCGCCTCGTCCATCAGATTCAGGCAGACAACGGCGCGATCCGTAATCTCCAGCACCTGGAGGACGAGATTGAGATTTCGCTCGAGCCGGTTGGCGTCCACGACGATGACGGTAACGTCCGGCTGCCCGAAGAGAATAAAGTCGCGGGCGATCTCCTCATCGAAGCTGGTCGAAAGGAGAGAATATGCGCCCGACAGGTCCACTAGCTTGAATCGGTTGCCGCCGAAGGAGTATCCGCCCTCCGCCCGAGCCACGGTTTTTCCGGGCCAGTTTCCGGTATGTTGCCGGAGGCCGGTCAGGGCGTTGAAAACCGTGCTTTTCCTGTATTCGGATTTCCGGCCAGCGCCACGACAAAGTCCCAACTCTCCATATCGACGCCGAGTTTGATGAGATTCTCGGCGTTATGAACCGGGCACAATTCGCAGGCGGCCGGGAGGGAACTGGTCATGCGACGTCTCCTGTCCGGGGTTCCGAGATTTGGATCATTTCGGCCTGCACCCGCCGCAGGGCGATTAAGGCGCCCCTGATGCGGTAGGCGACGGGATCGCCAATGGGGCTATTCATCTCACACTCCACCGTGGTGCCGGGAATGATTCCGAGGTCGAGCATGCGCCGCCGCTGGGAGCCCCGGCAGTTGGCCGAGATGCTGGCGATTTCGGCCCGTTCTCCCGGTTTGAGGCCGGAGAGGTTTTCGAAAGGACCCACCATTTCCTGCCCCTCGGGAAGCGGGAGCACCGAAAGGTTGGCGGCGACGACCGGGGCGAGTGCATATTCCTGGGCGTCGGCCTCGAAGCGCACCCGGTCGGGTCCGCTCTCCAGGACCCGCACCCGCATGCCCGGATGCAAATCCTCGGCGACGAGTTGAGCGTGCACCGCCTGGGGCTCGTCCTCCACATGGATGATAGCGGCCAGCCTTCCGGCGGGAAGCTCGTTCAGGGGGCGTTCCCTCGAGCGAGGGGAGATCGCCGTGCTCCGTGGGGATGGGGTCTCCGTGCGGGTCGAAGCGCGGGTGGCCCATCTGGGCGGCCAGCGTCTCGGACTCCTCCCGGGAGGTGTTGTGTTCGCGG
>JAPYQX010000008.1 GCA_029937135.1 Nitrospinota bacterium | reverse complement strand
CGGCTGGCCAGATCCTTGCAGAAAGCGTCGAGTTGCGCCTTTGTGGGGAGCTCGCCATCAATCAATAGGTAGGCTGTTTCCTCAAACCCCCCGTTGCCCGCGCACAGGTCATCAATACTGAAACCCCGATAGATGAGCTTCCCGTTGGCGCCATCCACATAGCTGATGGAACTCTCATTCGTAATGGCCCCTTCGAGCCCCTTTTTGAACTCTGTCTTGCCGACAAACTGCCGGGGTTTTTCTTCCGCCATAACACCTCCAGCATCAACTCATCAAAAAAGGGGAATTCCCCAAATCATTGAAAAAAATCGGAAACACAAAATATCCGCGCAAAACACCCGCGAAGAAAGGAAGAATGTATATAAAGTACGAAATTGTAAGATTTACCTCAACGCGCAACAAATATACGGGGAAAATAAGGGGATCGCAAACACCTCGCGGGGCGTCAAATGGACAAGAATTTCCCGGGTTCGGCCCGCCCCGGCCACTATACGCGCAGACTGAGGAGAAGTTCCCGGACCACTTTTGCCGCTGCCGCTGCGCTGATTCCGGTGGGGTCGATTCCGGGCGCGAGTTCAACGACATCGAGAGCGATGATGGGCACTCCGGCGCGCCGGAGCGCGTAGATGCATGCGGTAAGGTTGGCGAATGAGGAACCCCCCGGTTCGGGCGTCCCCGTTCCCGGACAAACGGAAGGATCGAGAACGTCCAGGTCAACCGAAAGATAAACGGGCCTTCCCTGGTTCTCAACCACCGCCGCCATGACATGATCGGGGTCCAGCGGTTTCACCGTCCGGTTGTCCTTCATCCACTCCCACTCCTCGCGTGTGCCCGAGCGGATACCGAACTGAACCAGCCCCTCGTTTCCCGCGGCCTCGACCACCCGCCGCATCACCGTCGCGTGGGAAAAAACAGCCCCCTCGTAGTCGTCCCGCAGGTCGGCGTGCGCATCCCACTGAAAAACCATCAGATCGGGATGGTTTTCCAGGGCCGCTAGAATCAGCGGAAGGCTCATCAGATGCTCGCCCCCGAGGGCGAAGGGGATTTTCCCGGCCGAAAAAATCCGCCGGGCCTCGGTGCTGATGATTTCGAGATTCTGCTCCACCCGGGGCTCACCCAGGGTCAGGTCGCCCAGGTCGCAGAAGGGGACATCCCCGAGATCGGCCCCGAGTTCGGGGCTGTAAGTCTCCAAAACATCGGAAAATTCGCGGATGGCCGCCGGACCCTGGCGGGCGCCCGCCCGGAAACTCACCGTCTCGTCGTAGGGGCACCCGAAAAGGACGATGATCGCCTCATCGAAAGTGCGCTCCGCTCCGAGGAACCGCTCCCGTGGATTCTTCACTCAACAACCTCTTTCATCCGGCGGCTCCTTTCACGCGGCGGCTTTCTTCATCCGATAATCTCCCGGACATAGGCGGGGAGCACGAACGCCGCCCGGTGAATATCGGGGGTGTAGTAGCGCGTACGCACCCCCTTCGGCAGCGGGCGCGGCTCATTGACCTCCGGGCACTTTCCACCCTTCGAGGCCAGCGCGAAGCTCCACAAACCACCCGGGTAGGTGGGCACGCTCGCCAGATAGTGCGCCGCGTCCGGGAATACTTTCCTGATCGTGCGCGCGATGCGGCGCATCCCCCGCGCCTCGAAAACCGGGCCCTGGGACTGACACGCATAGATCCCCCCCGGCGCGAGCGCCTCCTTGGCCGCGCGGAAAAACGGCGTCCGCGTCAACGGCGAGGCCATGTTCACGGGGTCGGTCGAGTCAACGATAATCACATCGAAGGCCCGCTTATGATTTTTAACGAACCTCACCCCGTCCTCGATACGCACCTCCACGCGGGGGTCGCCGAGGCTCCCGGCGATACTCGGCAAAAACTTCCGGGACAGGTCCACCACCATCCCGTCGATCTCGACGAGCGTCACCCGCTCCACCTCGGGGTGGCGGAGCGTCTCGCGGACACAGCCCCCGTCCCCCCCCCCGACGATGAGAACCCGCCGGGGCTTCGGGTGGGCGCACAGCGGGACGTGGACGATCATCTCGTGGTAGACGAACTCGTCCCTCTCGGTCGTCTGAATCGCTCCGTCGAGGACGAGCATCCGCCCGTAGTCCTCCGTCTCGAAGAGGACAATCTCCTGAAACGCGCTTTTTCCGGTGAACAGGATTTTTTCGGCGCGGACGGTGATTCCGCTCGCGGGGGAGTGATACTCGGTGAACCAGGTCTGGCCTCCCGGCGAGGCCGCCATCTGGCAGGAGGCCGCTGGCTGGTTGGAGGCCGCTGGCTGGAAAAACGGACGGTTGTTCAGCGCCACGAGCCTAGTTCCACAAAACCACGGCGGCGAACGCCGCCCCCGCTTTCTCGACAGTGTGCTCGGCGGCGATACTCTCGACCTTGATGATTTTCTGGCCGCGGAATTTCATCCCCTCCTCAGCCATCCGGCTGACCTTGGCCTCGACCTCATCGCGCGGAGCGGCCTCGTGGTATTCCATGATCAGCCCGCAATGATCCTCATTCTCGGGATACGCCACCGCCACCGCCGCCGTGATGATCTCGCCCGGCCGGTCTGACTCGATGGCGGAGTAAGCCACCGGCACCAGCGCCCCCTGAGGGAGCCTGACGGGCGGAATCTTTTCACACCGGGGAGGCAGGATGCTGCTCATCTTGACGAGGTTCGTATTCCCGACTCCGGCGTTGATGAGCGCGCAGTCGAAGGCGTTGAGCAGGGTGTATCCCTCCGCGCAGCCGTAGGCGAAGTAGTATTTCGTCGGGACCGTGAAGATCATCACGTTTTCTCCCTATTCCCGGGTCCCGTGAGGACCCCGGCGGGCTCCCTATTCCCGGGTCCCGTGAGGACCCCGGCGGGCTCCCTATTCCCGGGTCCCGTGAGGACCCCGGCGGGCTCTTCACTCCCGGGGCTCGCGAAGGCTCCCGGGCCCTCCCCGGAAACGCCGAGCAGCCCCCGCTCGATCTCCCGCGAAGTCACACGCCCGGCCGCGAACCGCTCCTCAAGACACCGGATCGCCGCCCCGGCGTCCACCTCGCCGCAGGTGAAATAATCCACCGCCGCGAAGCCGTACTCGGGCCAGGTGTGCACCGCCAGATGACTCTCGGCCACGACAACCACCCCGCTAACACCATAGGGGCTGAACATATGAAACACGCTTTGAACGATGGTCGCGCCGCTCGCCTCGGCGGCCTCCTTCATCGCCTGTTCAATCGCCGCCGGGTCGTTGAGCATCGCGGGGTCGCACTCGTGAAATTCAGCCAGAATATGCCTGCCCAGGGAATTCACTCTAATTCTGCCTCCAATTCATGGGACCACAGACCCTGTAGTGGTTGCTGCCGCAGACCCCGTTATGATTTGTCCCGCCCTCAACCAGAAACCCGGCAACTAAAAACTCGGCGGGGATGAAACCCAGAGAATTTTCGCCTGCCTTGAATACGGGTTGCTCACCTTGTGCCCCCGGTCGGCGACAAAGTAAAAACACTGACCGCACCCGGCGATCATCCGGCGCTCCCCGTAGGTCACCTGCACTTGCCCCTGAAGGACGTAGCCGAACTCCTCGCCAGCGTGGGATTTTTCCGTGATCTCCTGGCCCGGCGCGAAGGTGACGAGGGCCGGCTCCATATCGCAGTTGGCCCCGCCGGGGACCAGCAGCCGAAACCCGGCCACCTCGGGGTAGGTGTCGGCGTTTACGGCGTCTTCCACCCCAAAGACGAAACCCTCTTCTTCCTGATCCTTGAAAAATGTGGCGATATCGGTGTCCAGCGCCCGCAGGATGCCCACCAGGCTCTCGAGCGAGGGCGAGCTTAAATCCCGTTCGAGCTGGCTGATGAATCCCTTCGTGAGGCTTGAGCGGTGGGCGAGTTCCTCCTGGGTGAGCCCAAAGGACATTCGCAGGTCCCGTATGCGCTCCCCGACCTGCCAGATTTCACTCCCACCCGCTCCGCCATTGGCGGCGCCGTTGGCGATGGCATGGGCGCCCGGCGCACCGTTTTTTCGGGCAGGGGTTTTACTATCTCTGACAGTTCCCAAGAGACACTCCCTCCGTCCGGACCGGACCGGCCCCGCAATCAAAAAGTTTAGTAAACCACTCATGGAAAACATTCTTTACTAAACACCAGGCGCGATCTTTTACCCCGATTCCGGGGTCAAGTCAACATTTTCTTTAAGGGAATCGCCTTATATTCCGGGGGAATCGGGGGGCCATGAAAGACGGAGAAATTCAGTCACTTAGGCCGCCATGCATCTTCCCACCATCGGCCCGCCACCCTCCCCCCTCACCAGCAAAAGGAGCGGAGGTGACGGACCCCCCTCTTTTTTGATAGCTTTCCAATCCGCGAACCGGAGTCTGAGAATAAATATTCGAGATTCGGGAATTGGAATCCGCGATTCATCAGGCCATCAGCCATTTTCAGGGAGACGAGCAATGGCAACGGAGATCGAAATCTATACCACCGAGCCCTGCACCTTTTGCACGGCCGCGAAGATGTTGCTGAAAAAGCGGGGGCTCGAGTATGAGGAGCATCTGGTCTTCGGCCATACCCCGGAGTGGGACGCGATGATAGAGCTCACGGGCGGAAAATCGGCCCCCCAGATCATCATCAACGGAGAGGCCATTGGCGGTTTCCCCCAGCTTCAGAACCTCGACAAGCAGGGCCGCCTCGCCGAGCTCGCCGCCGAGGGGTAAGCGCTCGAAACACCAGCCGAGCCAGCACAAAAAAGCCTCCCACTCAAGGGAGGCCTTTTTTTTACGTCCGTGACGGTTCGATCACCCCCCGGGCAGGCTCAGCACCCGGCGTCCGGCCTTACTTCCCGCCGGGGCCGATAGCCGCTATTCTAGGGACACCCTTTCAAACCGAATCGAGGAGGGCGGACATGCCCCTGATGAGCCCGGAGGAGTACAAGGCGAGCCTGAGGGACGGGCGGCGGGTATTCTACCGGGGGGAGCCGGTCGAGGATGTCGCGGCTCATCCGGTCATAGGCCTCGCTGTCGATCACGCCGCCATCGACTACGAAATGGCGCACGCGGGCGATGACCGCGAGCTGGCGGTCGTGGAGGGACCCAGCGGACCTTATTCGCGCTACTACCACATCCCCGAAAACGCGGACGACCTCCTGAAGAGGAGCGCCCTGATCGAGCGGGCCACCGCGCTGGGCGGCACGCTGGTCGTGCTCATCAAGGAAATCGGGACCGACGCGCTTTTCGCCCTGCACCTCATCGCCGAGCACATGGACAGGGAGATGGGCACCGAATATCTCCCCCGCGTGAAAAAGTTTTACGAGCACTGCCGCGAAGGCGACCTCGCCATAGCGGTCGCGCAGACCGACGCAAAAGGCGACCGGGGCAAGGGACCCTCCGATCAGAACCACCCGGATTATTATGTCCGGGTCGTCTCGGAGAACGCCGAGGGCATCACCCTGCGCGGGGCGAAGGTGCACACCTCGGTATCGACGAACGCGCACGAGATTATCGTCCTGCCCACCCGGAACTTCGGCGAGGGCGACGAGGCCTACGCGGTCGCCTGCGCGGTGCCGGCGAACGCGCCGGGGCTCACGATGATCTGCTCGGGCTACGGAAGGGGCGGAAACGAGTTTGAGCACCCCATCGCCTCGAAACACAAGATGATGGAAACGCTCACCATCTTCGAGGATGTAAAAGTGCCCTGGGAGCGGGTGTTCATGAACGGCGAGACGGGCATGGCCGGGCCTCTCGCGAAAACCTTCGTCGAGTACCACCGCTTCACGGCTGTGAGTTACAAGCTCCCGCTGGTCGATCTTTTCGTGGGCGCCTCTCGCCTCATGGCCGAATACAACGGCGTCCTCCGGGCGAACCATGTGCGCGACAAGCTGGCTAAGCTCATCGCCTACGCCCAAACCCTCCGGGGGATGACCCGCGAGGCGGCGCGGGAGTGCCGGGTAGTGGACGGCATCGCCGTGCCCGATGTCGAGACGGTGAACATCGCCAAGCTCCACTTCGCCACCGGCTATCATCAGGCCATCGCCTGGGTGCAGGACATCGCGGGCGGCCTCCTCGTCACCGGGCCAACCGAGGAGGATATGAACGACCCGCGCCTGGGCGAGCTTGTTGAAAAATACCTGGGCGCCGCCGGGGGGGTCTCCGCCGGGGACCGCCTGCGGCTGATGAACCTTATCGCCGAAATCACGGCGACCGACTTCGGCGGCTATCAGGCCGTCCTCGCCATCCACGCCGAGGGCTCGATCGAGGCCGAGAAGATGACCATCTGGCGCGAGCACAACGCCGCACCCTCGGTCGAATACGCCAAACGGCTCGCGAATATCAAGGATTAGGGAGGGAACGTCATGGTGGAACTATCGCGGCCGGTCCTGGATATCGGCCTGGTGGTGCGTGATCTCGAAGCGGCGCTTGAATTCTACGGGGACAAGCTGGGCATGAAGCCCACCCGGAAAATTCCGGTGGACGCCAAGACGGCCAAACAGGGCGGCATCGCCGGGGGGCCCTTCGATATTCAGTACATGGAATTCGGCGAGGTGAACTTGAAGCTCGTTCATTTCAAGGACGCGCCGCCTCCCGGCCCCACCGGGGCGGACGGGCAAACGGGCTTCCGCTACATCACGATGTGGGTGAAGGACATCACGTCCACCTACGAGGAATGGAAGGCGAAGGGCGTCGAGTTCCTGAGCGAGCCCATCCGCCGGACTCCTGAAATGCAGATGGTGTTCATGCGCGACCCCGAGGGAAACCTGATCGAAATCCTGGGGCCGTAGAGCCCGGACGAAAGGAATTCAAATGAGCCTGCCCGAAGCGAAAGCCATCACCGCCGTCTGGTCCAATATTCCCAAGGAGAGCGAGGGCGAAATCCGCAAGTGGCACAACCTCCAGCACTCAACCGAGCGCCTCGAGGGGCCGAGCTACATCGCCTGCCGCCGCTATAACACCGAGGGCGGGGACGGCAAGCACAAACGCCTCACCGTCTTCGAGGGAGTGGATCTGGCCACCTTCGACAGCCCCTACTATCTCGAATCGCGGAACAACCCCACCCCCTGGACCCAAAAATCCATGGGCGTCATCCAGGATGCCCGGCGCGGCGTCTACGAGCTGGCGGTCTCCTACGGGGAGCGGCCCCGAATCGAGCCACCCTATACCTACACCGTCAGGGCCGACCCGGCCGAGGGGGCGGAGGAGGAACTCATCGCCTGGTACGAGGAGGAACACTTCCCCCGTCTCTGCGCCCTCGAGCCCGTGTTGCGGGCGCGGCTGTTCCGCCGGGCGGAGACGGTATCGGACATCAAGACCGCCGAGACGAAGATGCAGGGAAAACAGGAGGGCCAGCAGACCTTCCTCACTTTCCTCGAGTTGTCCGACCCCGGCCTCCTCGGGGGAGACGCCTGGAAGGAAGCCGCCGCCGGCACCGAGCGGAGCGCCAAGATGCTCGGCAAGCTTGAGGGCCTTCTCCGCGAAATATGGTGGTGGGATTTCGTGAGATACGCCCCTGGAATTATTTAAGGAGCGGACCAAGGAGAAAAAAATGAGCGCACCCGAACACAAAGCCCTCACGACCATCCGGATCAACGTCCCGCGTGATCGGCGCGAGGAATTCCGCAAATGGCACAACTGCGAACACTCGACCGACCGCATGATGGGACCCGGCTTCCAGGTTCTACACCGCTACAACGCCGTGGATGACACCGAGCACCACGACATCGTCGTCATTTTCGAGGGAGACTCGCTGGACGCTTTTTCGAGCGAGTACTACATGAACTCGCTGAACAATCCAACGCCCTGGACACAGGAGTCCATGAAGTTCATCAAGGACGCCGAGCGGACCGTCTATCTCCTCCAGTCTTCCAGCGGCGGGGAGCCCAGCTTTGATGCCCCATACGCCTACACCGTCCGCCTGAATTCGACCGGAGAACCCGGCGCCGACGAGGAGCTTATCGACTGGTATCAGCAAGAGCTTCTCCCGCGCCTTTGCGGCGTGGAAGGCGTCCTGCGCGGTAGGCTTTTAAAAAGGGTGGACGACCTTTCCAACATCAAGACGGCGGAGCAAAAAATCCAGGGGACGCGCATGAGCGAGTGCGCTTTCCTCGCCTACCTCGAGTTGGACACCTTCGATAATTTCTACGGCGACGCCTGGACGGAGGCCGCCCGCGGTACCCCCTGGAGCGCCGCCATGCGGCCCAAGCTCATGAATATCAAGCGCGAGCACTGGTGGCTCGACTTCACCAAATGGACCCCGGAGCGAAGGGTAGCGGCTGAGAATAGTCACTCCGGATAATTTTAAATTCATGCGGGAGATTCATCCATGGCCACCCTAATTGATCTTTCCATGCCCGTTCATGAGGCGATGCAGTATTACCCCGGCACGATTCAGCCGCGGATCGAGCTGGTCGAGAGCACGTTCGAGTCCGCCAAGCGAATCGGTACGGACAAGATGGGATTTCCCGATCTTTTCGCCCACAATAAATGCACGTTCAGCGAACACTGCGGCACCCACATCGACGCGCGGAGCCACGGCGGACAAAATGACTCGCCCTCCGAGGCGATTCCCATCGAGAAATGCCATGGCCCCGGCCTCAGGCTCGACCTGCGCCACTTGAAGCCCGGCGAGCCGATCAAGATCGCCGACCTCGAGGCGGCGATTTCAAAGGAGAGCTACGAGCTCAAGGGCGGGGAGATTGTTTTGCTATGGACAGGCGCATCGGACTATAACGACGAGCCGCGCTACCTGACCGAGCATCCCGGAATGATCGGCGAGAGCGCTGAATGGCTCATCGACCGGGGGGTGCAGGTGATGGGCATCGACGCGCCGGGGTTTGATCTTCCCATCGAGGAGATGATGGACCGCAAGGACCCCTGGCCCTGTCACCGGCTTTTTCAAAAACGCGAGTACTGGCACATCGAAAACCTCGACAATCTGGGCGGCATTCCGAGAGCGCACGGCTTCACGGTCAGCGTACTACCGCTCAAATGGGTCGGCGCGACGGGGACCCACATCCGCGCCGTCGCCATCATCGACTAGGCGGAACACGGCCCATGGCGAGACTTCATCCGTCTATAATCATGACAACTCTTCTTTTGGGCGGCCTCCTGGCGGCGGGTTGCGGTCTTGACCCGGTGAAGCTGGCCCCCGCCGAGGCGCCCGCCACCCGGGAGGGGCGCATCTCCCTCTACCGCAAGACCCTCCAGGCCTTCCTCGACGCGGGCCGCCTGCCCATCATCGACATGGATGTCATGCTCTCGCCCGGCACTGACACCTCGGCCCTTGTCCGGGCGATGGACCGCGCCGGCGTCGCGCTCACGGCCGTCACTTCACCCCAACCCGAAACGATCCAAAACGCGGTAAAGAAACACCCCGCCCGCCTGATTCCCCTGACCTCATCGCCGGACGGCATCTCCTGGACCTCGCCCGACAGAGCGATACTCCGCTCCACCCGCCGCGAACTCGGCGCGGGCGGCTTCGGCATCGGCCGCATCCGGATGGATCTCGGCCCCGGACTGAACCTGAGCGGGGGGGAAAAAAGCGCCCGGGAAGCGGATATTAAAAAACAAAAAGCGGCCTTCGAGGCCATCCTCCGGCTTTCTGCCGAAACCGGCGCGGCCGTCTGGCTCGAAATGGAACCCGAGGACGACGGGCTAGGCTGGCTCGAGCGCCAGCTCCGCGCCTATCCGGACAGCACCGTCGTCTGGAACCGGACCGGCTACCTGCCCCACTCCGAAAAACTGCCGGCCTATGGCCACGGGCTTTTGCGCGCCATCACGCTGCGCCGCCCAAATTTATATATGATCCTGACCCAGCGCCCGTCCGGAAAGTCCAATATTTTTCCCGCGCCCCTCCCGAACCTTCTCTTCGATCCGGGCGGAAAATTCTCCGAGGAATGGCGGGCGGTGCTCGAGGCGCGTATCGCGCATTTTCTCAGCGGAAGCTCGCTGGAATCCCTGGAACCGGCCCGCTATGTCCGCCGCCACCAAAACTACAGCAACGAGATACTGGACAACCTCACCCGGCCCACCCGCCGCCGCCTCGGCTACGGGAACGCATGGAAACTCCTCACCGAATCGGACTGGGACGGCTAGCTGTCCTCCTGACGCAGCCATCCCGTCTACCGGAGGGCGAGGAAACTCTTCACCGGATCGGACCGGGACGGCTGGCTGGGCTCCCGCGATTGCGGCTCTGCCTACCGACGGGGATAATGGCCCCGCCACGAAACCGGCGGGCCTTCAAGCCGAAAGGACCGGGCTCAAGTGCACTCGGTCCGAACGAATTTAGTATAAAATCCGGCCGATGACCGGAAAATTTTCCTGAAAGGAGTTCGCTTTTATGTTCAGCATCCGCCACCCCGTTCGCACCTGGTTTGGCGCCGGAACGGTCGAAAAAGTATGCGACGAAGCCGCATTCGCCGGCGCGAAGAAGGCCCTTCTATTCACCGACAAGGGCGTCCTTGGCGCGGGCATCGCCGCGAGGGCCATCGATCCGCTCAAGGCCGCCGGACTCGATGTCACCGTCTACGACGAGTGCGCGCCCGAGCCGGCCATTGACGATCTAGAATCGGCCCATGAGCGCTTCCGGGATGAATCCTTCGACTTCGTCGTGGGGATCGGCGGAGGCAGCTCGATGGACCTCGCCAAATCCATGTCCGTCCTGCTCACGAATCCGGGCGAGCCTCGCGACTATCTGGGAGTCGAACTGGTGAAGACGCCGGGCCTTCCCTGCGTACTGATTCCGACGACGAGCGGAACCGGAGCCGAGGCGACGCCCAACGCGATATTCTCGGTGCCCGAAAAGGGCGTGAAACTCGCCATCGTCAGCACCTATATCGTCCCGAACGCGGCCATCGTGGACCCGGAGCTGACGTTGACGGTTCCGGAAAAAGTGACCGCCGCCTCCGGCGTTGACGCGCTCACCCACTGCCTCGAGTCCTTCGTGAACCCGAACTCCTCGGCTCTGAGCGAGCTCTACAGCGTGAGGGGGATGGAACTGATCGCCGGCTCCCTCCGCCGCGTCTGCGAGGACGGAAGCGATATCGAGGCGCGCAGCGATATGGCGCTCGGCGCCTACTACGGCGGCGTTTGCCTGACCAGCGCGGGAGCCGGGGCGATTCACGCGCTGGCCTACCCGCTGGGCGCGCGCTTCCACATCCCCCACGGGGTGAGCAATTCGCTCATGTTCTCCCACGTTGTGAAGGTGAACTTTCCGGCGAACCCGGCGAAATTCGCCCGCATCGCCCGGATACTGGGAGAGGATGTCGATGGCCTGCCGGTCGAGGAAGCGGCCGAACGGTCGGTCGCGGCGATCGAGCGGCTTTGCCGTGACTGCGGCGTGCCGACCCGGCTCAGCGAGGTGGATGTCCTCGCCCACGTCATCCCCGAACTGGCCGAGGCCGCATTCACCACCCAGCAGCGGCTCCTCGGATTCAACCCCAAGGAACTCACCCTCGAGGACATCGAGAAAATTTACCGAGCTGCCTCCTGACGATGAACTCCGCTTTGGAAGCGCATCACTCGCTATCAAAAATTCTCCGTCTCGCCCCCGGCGACATGGCCGCCGTCATGGGCGCGGGGGGCAAGGCGACCGTCACGAAACGCCTTGTCATCGAATTCGTCAAGGCGGGTGTGCCCGTGCTGGTCACGGGAACGACCAACCTCCAGTCGCTCCAGGACTGGGCCGGCCCCTCTCTCCTGTTCAACGAAGCGGAGCGGGAAAAGGCGGACCAGGCGGCTCGAGAGTGGGCCGCTCGGGGCGCCGTAGTCTGGGTGGAGAAAAAGCTGCCGAAAAATATGTTCCTGGGAATTCCGGTCGATCAGGTCGAGGAGATTCACGCCGCGAGCGGTGGAAACGTCCTCATCGTCAAGACCGACGGCGCTCGAAAGCGCCTCATCAAAGCGCCCGCCGAAACCGAGCCCGTCATACCGGGGGGGATCACCCACTGCCTCCTCGTCCTGGGTCTCAGCGCCATCGGCCGGAGCGCCGGGCCGGACATCGTGTTCCGGTTCGATATCTCCTGCCGAATCGGGGGGTTTCGGGAGGGCGAGACTATCAAACCGCGCCACCTCGCGGCCCTCGCCTCGCATCCCGAGAGCTATCCCGCGCGGTTTCCGGCCGGGTCGAAACGGATTCTCTACCTCAGCCATTGCACATCGCCGGACCGGCTCCGGCTCGCCGGGGAGGTATGGGCCAGGATTCCCGAGGGCCTCTACGATCTTTGCGTGGCGGGCGACTCGGTGGTGGGGCAATTCCAAATCGTGGGGGGAAATAAATGATCGGAGCAAGGAAACTTCTCACGATTGCCGGAGGAAATAGATGATCGGAGCAAGGAAACTTCTCACGCGGATCGAGCCGCGCCTCGGCGATATGATCGAGGACCTCCGGCGGGTCGTCTCCATCGACTCACCCACCTTCCCCGGAGAGGGGGCCGCCCGGGTCGCCGGCTACTTCGAGGAGCGCTACCGGGCAATCGGCGGCGAGGTGGACCGCATACCCGGCACACACGGCACGGGGGACCATCTGACGGTTCGTTTCAGGGGAAAGCGGCAGGACAAGCCCAAGCTGTTTTTAATCGGACACTGCGACACCGTGTTTCCCGAGGGCGAGGCGGCGAAGCGGCCCTTCACCATCGAGGGGGACCGCGCACGGGGCCCCGGCGTCATCGACATGAAAAGCGGGCTGGTGACATGCGTCTATGCGATGGAGGCTCTGCTCGCCGAGGGATTCGACGACTTCGGGACAATCGTCATCCTCTACGACACCGACGAGGAGCGGGGGAACCCCTCCTCGCGCGCTCTGATCGAGGAGATGGGCGAACTCGCGGCGGCGGCGCTGATACTCGAACCCGCGCGGGCGGACGGCTCCTTCGTCAGCGCGAGAAAGGGCAGCGCCATCGGTTCCATCTCCATCGAAGGGGTCGCCGCGCACGCCGGGGTCGATCCCGAGCGGGGCCGGAGCGCCGTCGAGGAGGCGGCCCGGCAGATTGTCCGCATTTACGGGCTGGCCCGCCCCGGCGGTACGATCAACGTCACCGGCCTGCGGGGCGGAGAGCGGCCTCATATCGTGGCCGACGAGGCCGGCTGTACGGTGGAGATACGGGCCGAGAAACAGGAAACCTTGGATGCCATGCGAAGGGAGCTGGCCGAGATCGTCCGGACCCCCGAAGTGGCGGGAACCCGGCTCACCTTCGAGGAGTCGGGGGGCCGGCCCGCCATGGAACCGGGGGAGGACACGGAACGTCTTCTCGACGCCGCCCGGGAGGCCGCCCGGGAGGCAGGTGTTCCATTCTCCCACACGGCGACCGGCGGGGGCTCGGACGGCAACTACCTCGCGCCCATGCGCGTTCCCGTCCTGGACGGCCTGGGTCCCGTGGGCGGAGGTCTCCATACGGTGGAGGAGTACATCGAGATTCCTTCAATGGCGCCTCGCGCGGCGATGCTGGCCGGAATCATCGAACGGACGGCATCCAGCTTCCGGCCGGTGTCTTAGACCGAAATCAGATGCACCTCTAATAATCCTGCAGGACCGGTAATCCTGAAAGACCGGACACTACCCCGGAAGGCCGGACAAAAAAATCCCTCCCGGACGAGCGAGAGGGTTATCGGTTGCGCTGAAGAGGCGTCAGGTAATGACGCTTACGTTGGCCCCGCGCCCGCCATCCCGAATGAAATTCGCTTCAAGGCTTATCTGTTCGAGGTTACGGGACAGCCTTGGCGGTTTGGTCGGAATCGAGTCGTTTCCGTTTAAATTCGAGGCGATTATTTTCGCCGCCACCGGAAAGGCGCCGGCCGTATCGGTGCCGGAGGATCCTTTCGGGAGCGGCGTCCCGTTCGAGGAGACGGCCGCCGAGATCGCCTTAGGATTTACCGATGTACCGATCGAAGCCACTGGTTTTTCTCACATAAAAACTTTAGCTCACACAAAATCAAGCCCGCACAAAATTTAAGTGACGACATCGAGAACCTCGCCCCGGGAGCCGGAAGTATCGGTAGACTCCTCGTTGCCTTCCGTGCCACCGGTAGCCTCGGGCAGATCGGGAACAGCCACCACCGGCGCTTCCGCACCCGCTTCGGCGGCGCCGCCCACCGGCGCACCGCTGCTTGCCTGGGGAGCCGCATCGGGGGCTTCACCGGTCGCATTCGAGGGCTGGGTCTGGCGCTCCGTCTCGATTTGATTGCCCGCGGGCGCTGCGGGTCTTTCGAGGTCGGACGGAACATCAATCTCGATTCCGGCTCCCGCCTGGAATTCGGCTCCACCGCCAGTCGCCTCCGGCGCTTCGGCGGGAGGAGAAATTTCGGGCCTCGCCGTATCTTGTCCCGTGGCGGCCGGGGTAGCGGCGACTCCCGCCTGCGAGGCGGAGCTCTCCACCGCCGGGGCCGGGAGGTTTCCGCCGGTGCTGAAATTATCGAGCGCATCTCCCACCAACTGGCGCACCTGCGCGGAGGTGTCCGTGCTCTGGGCCGCATTTTGGATGTTCGGGGAGGCGGCCTCTAGCTGCTGGCGGCGCTGCCGGGCCCGGCTAATCAGCTCGTTCGTCTGCTCTGCGGGACTGGGCGTTGATCTTTCCGGAACGGTCGGAGGTTCCGGCGAGGGCGTTGACCGGGCGACCGAGGAGGCGGGAGGCCCGCTCACCGAGTTTATCAGGCTCTGATTCGATTGCCGGCTGGCGACAAGCTCGTCCAGATTCCGCCCGCCTACCTGTGGGGAGTTCGTGACTCGTTCAACCATGGTCTCATCCAGTCATAAAGTTAGAGGTATGCAATAAATTTACTTTCCTACCAACATTTATGCAACCGCTCCATTTGTTTTCTTCGAGTTCCCTCTAAAGATCCTCCGGTGATGGCCGATAAGAACCTTGGATGGGTATAAGTCTTCACCACCCAAAACACCGAAAAAAAATAAAGTCAAAAAACAAATGAGCGGCCGGGCCCGAAATCCCTGTCTTTAAATTCGGATTCGGATTCGTCCTCTTATGCCCGAAAGTTAACGAACAAGCCTCTCGAGCCACCCATGCTTTTCAGCCCCACGGCGATCAGACTCGCCTGATCGCCCAGCGAGAGCCCCCGGCTTCCGGAGGCCAGACTGCTGGCCACATTCTGGCTCAGTTGCAGGGAACCCAGCCTGGCGGCCAGATCAAGCCCGCCCTCTTCCTCAAGGCGGCTTTTGATGGCCTCACTGGCCACGAACGCCTTGGCCGTCGTCTCGCTCGCTACGTTGGCCAAAAGCGCTCCGGAGGCATTTTCGATACCCGACCCCCAGATTCCGGACCAGCGATTTTGTAACCGCTCCCCGGTACGCAGTCTGTTGGGCCTGAAAAAAGGCCGCCTCGCTGAATCGAATCGCGCCTGCCATGCCCTCACTTCCCCTGTTCTTTATCAGAGAAACATGGATACACATCTTTTAACGTCAATTCCGGGTTTAACTTTAGTAAAAAAATGAGATTTTATTGTTTTAGGGGCTTTTATTTTACAAGACATTTAATATCAATTACTTACAAATACAAAAATTCGCCTTTTGAGACACCGGACATGCAATTTAAACGTATATTTCGAGAATGGGGGGATTTCGGGCCAAAACCTCAGGGCAAGAACAGTGGTGGGACCATAAAAATGGTGGGGCCATAAAAGTGGCCCCCGCCGGAGGAGACTTCCAGCGGGGGCCGTGGTGCGGAAGATAGGAGTCCGCAGACTCCCCGGAACCAATGTAGTCTCTTTTTTCCTGAATCGTCAAGAATTTTAAGGGAATCGCGCCTTCTGATTTTTAAGGAGATCGAAGCTCAAGAGAGCCTAAAATAAATTAATAGCATCCATATCAATAACTTATGATGATTTCAGACTACTGTCCCGCCTTCGGACCCCGGAAGTGGTCCCAGGACTTCACCTTGAGGGGAACCCGGCCCGCGCGGGTCTGGAGCAAAAGACCCTCCGAGGCCGGTAAAATCTCTCCAATCGGGGAAAGGGCGCCTCCGCCCACCGAGCGGACCGCCTCCTGAAGGGCCGGGACCGCCGAGAGCGGCGCCGTCAGGAGAAGCTGATAATCCTCCCCGCCGTGGAGCGCCCACTCTTTCGGATCGATTCCCACGATAGAGGCCAGATTCAGGGCCGGGGTCGAGATGGGCAATCCATGTTCCCAAACAACGGCTCCCACCCCGCTCGCCTCGCAAATATGCTTGATATCCCCGGTCAGGGCGTCGCTGATATCCATCATGGCGGTCGCCAGACGAAGCGCGGAGATAGCCTGCGCCTCCGCGACCCGGGGCTGGGGCCGAAGATGGGCATGCGTCAGCACGGTGTTCGTCTCATGACCGATTTTTACTTCCGGATGGGTGAGGAGGTATAGACCCGCAGCGGAGTTCCCCAGATTCCCGGTGACGAGTATCTGGTCGCCTACCCGGGCCCCGCTCCTGAGGAGGAGGTTTTCGCGCGCCACCTCGCCGGCGATGAATACGTCGATGAAAAACGGCCCCTCCGTCCGGGTCACGTTCCCGCCCACCACGGCGATTCCCCACTTGCCCGCCGTGGCGTTTAATCCCTCGTAAATTTCATCGAGAAACGCGAGTGGAGTGCTGTCGGGCACCCCCAGCGATATCAGCGCATGGAGCGGGCGGGCGCCCATCGAGGCGATGTCCGAGATATTTACCGCGAGCCCCTTGTGGCCGACGCTGAAACCCGACACCACCTCGGCCGGGAAATGCGTCCCCTGCACCTGCACATCGCAGGAGACTACCCAACATTTCCCCCCGCCCGCGTCGATTACGGCGGCGTCATCTCCAATCCCAACGATGACACCCGGACCCGTGGCGGAGGAGGTCAGCTTCGAGCGCAGCCGCTCGATCAGGGCGAACTCGCCGTAGCCCCCCGCCGTCTCTTTCGCGTCCCCGTTCACCCCTTCGCCTCCTCGATTCGCCGCCTGATCTCCCGCGCAGCCGCCTCGGGGCCGGGGGCCCCCATCACCGCGCCGATGACCGCCACCCCGCTCGCGCCGGCGGCGATGATCGGCCCGAGGTTTTCCGCGTTCATCCCGCCGATCGCCACGGCGGGCAACCCGCCCGCATCAGCGATCACCTCGGCCATCCCCTCCGGGCCGATGGGAGCCCGGACATTTTCCTTGCTTCCGGTCGGATAGATGGGCCCCACTCCAATATAGTCCGCCCCGCCTGCCGCGGCCTCCCGGGCCCATTCGATTTTCCCGGCGGAGACGCCGTAGACCAGCCGCTCCCCGCCCACGCGCCTGGCCCGCGAGAGGGGCAAATCCGACTGACCGAGATGCACCCCTTCGGCCCCGCTGGCCATCGCGATATCGAGGCGGTCATTCACGGTGAAGACGCACCCCGACCCCTCGAGCGCGGCGCGTAGCTCATCCGCCTGGCGCAGAAGAGCGGCGCTCTCCATCCCCTTCTCGCGAAGCTGGATCATGGTCGCGCCCCCGGCCGCCGCCGCGCGCACCGCGTCCGCCATCGGCATGTCCGACCCGCGAGCGAGTATTTGTCTGTCGGTGATGACGATGAGTGTGATTCGCGCGGCGTCGAAGGGCATGAATTCTCCAATTAATTCTTCTGGTTGAATTCTTGTTGTCGGATTCCTATTGTTGAAGCCCGGTCGTCTGCCTATAATTCTCTCAAACTATACGCTTTCATTAAACGGGCCGCTGTCATGGGGGCGCTGCCCACCTCCTCGAGGTTTCCTCTTGATCAGTGATGACAACGATACCGCACAAGCGGAGACCGTTCACACCTTTGTCTGGGAATGGCACCTCGAGGTATCTCCCGGGCGGCTCTGGCCGCACGTCTCGGACACTGACAGGGTGAACCGCCTCGCGGGTCTGCCCTCGGTAACCTATCGGACCCTACCACTTGAGGGCGGCGGCTCGCGGGTCTATGCCGAAATCCACCTGCTTGGCCTCATCCCGCTCCGCTACCGGGAGCACCCCTTTGAGTGGGTCGAAAACCACCGCCATTCGATAAGGCGAGAATTCGCGGCGGGACCGCTCCACAGCTACACCAGCCGGGTCGAGTTGTTCCCCGAAACCCACGGGACCCATCTCGTCCAGACCCTCTGAATGTGGGTCAGGTGGCCGCTGGACGCGCCGTGATGAAAGGAGAGGGCTCCTGGGATGACGCCCCCGGAATCACCCGGGCCGCCGCGCGCCACGGCCGCGACCCGAAGGCGCGTCATCTTCTTTTTGGATTCAGGTGCGTTTGCGATGTGAAGCGGAAGAAATGAGAAAAAGCCGAAGAGACAGAAGAAGCGAATCAGGCGGAGGTGTTCACGCTCGAGCCTTTGCCCGTGACCGCGATGATCGCGGCGCTTTGAGCCACCTGAACGGCGGAAACTATGAGCTGGAGGGCCGTATTCTGGGTAGCCCCGGACTTGCCCCCGCCTCCACGGGCAACTTGTTGAATTGTCGGCGCCGCCGGTACGGGCTGAACAAGCATCTTGGCCACTCCTACTTGTAAAATAAAATTCCTTCCTCGTTTCCCGTAACGACATTTTCCGACGGGACTTGAGTAAAAATACCAAAAAAAATATAAATACCTGTGAAACTCCCCATTCTAAGGGAATTTGCAATCCACGAGAATTTCCGGGCGGTGGAAATATACGGGGGCACGAGTCCGAATTTCAGAGCCTTCTGAATTCCAGAGCCTTCCGAAACGCGGAACATCGGAGCAAGGAGGAGACAATGACCTGGATCAGGCCCATGAAGCCGGACGAAGCCGAGGGCGCATCAAAGGAGATCATCGATGGCATCAGGGCGGGCGGAAGGCCGGTCTCGAAATTCCTCCTCGCCCTCGGACGGCGGCCCGCCGTCCTCGCCGGACGCGAATCGCTCCGGGAGGCCGCTTACGGCGGAAGCGTCCTGGGCCGGCGGCGCGAGCAGATGATCGCCTTCTACGTCGCCGCTCACGGAGGCTGATACGGCTGAGCCGTAAACCACGGACGGTCGTTCCGTGATCATACCGAAGGCGCAACCGACGCCGATCTGGCCGCCGCCCTGCTCTCCCCCGAGGGCGCCGCCATTTTAGACGAGACCGACCGCGCCATCCTTCGCCTCGCCCTGAAGATCACCCTCCGGCCTTCAACCATCGAGGAGGCCGACATCGAGGCCTTGAGGCGCGCCGGGCTGAGCGAGGCGGGGGTCGTGGACGTAATCGCCTGTGCCAGCTACCGCACCTACGCCAACCGGCTGAACTATGCCTTTGGCACCGTCGAGAGAGAGCCCGAGGGCCCGCCCGAGCTATTGGAAGCACTCTCTGAAATCCGGACTGGACGCGAGGAATAATCCATGCCCGAGCTATCCTCGCCGATCATCGCCTTCCTATTTACCGTCATGCTCTTCGGCGGCTTCTCGAAGGGGGCCATCGGCTTTGGCCTCATCGTTTCCACCGTCCCCTTCCTCTCCATCATCATGCCCCCCAAGGACGCGATGGCCGGGATGGCGATCCCCATCCTCATCCTCAACCTCTATGCCCTCTATCTCACCCGGGCCGAGTGGCGCGAGATCCGCCGCATCCCCTGGTTCCTCCTCTCGGGCGCCCTCCTCGTCCCGGCCGGGGTGAAAATGGTGGTCTGGATGCCCGCTGAAATCACCCGCGCCGGCATCGGCCTGTTCCTCCTCATCGTCGTCGCCATGCGCCTGGGCGGCTGGAACTCGGCGAAGGCGGGCTTTAAGCACGAACGGCTCGCCTCGGCCCTCTGGGGTGCCGCCACCGGTTTTCTCCACGGCTCGTTGATGATGCCCGCCCCGCCCGTCGTCCTTTTCCTCAACTTCTCCGGCGTCCCGCGCGACGCTTTTGTCTTTCTCATCAGCACCGCCGCCACGTTTTTCCTCCTGCTTCAGGTCCTCACCTTCGCCAGCCTCGACGCCTACTCCTCTGCCGCCGTCTTGCAGAGCCTCCTCCTGCTCGCCCCCGCCGTCCTCGGCATGTGGCTCGGCAACCGCTTCCGCCAGTCCCTTTCACAGCGCGTCTTCGAGCGCCTCGTCATGGGGCTGCTCGGCCTCGTGGGCATATCGCTGATGGCTAGGAATATCTGGAAGTTGTTTTAGGGAGGAGAGGTAACGAAGACGCCAATTTTGTTGTGAATAGTTGTCTTGTGCCACGTTGGGATATCTTTGAACAAGAAAATTATCAGGAAGGCTCAAGTAATAGCTCAATCTTGCCGGTCAGGCGTTCAATCTTGTACGGCTTGGTATCATAGTCATCGCAACCGGCTTCCAAGGACCTTTTTCGGTCACCATCCATGGCATGCGCAGTAAGAGCAATAATGGGGATGTCTTTGGTGCCGGAAGCGGCCTTGAGTTGCCGGGCAACATCCCAGCCATCGACAATCGGAAGACTCACGTCCAACAAGATTACATCAGGAGATTGGGACAAGGCTACCGACCAGGGCGCGCTCTCAGCGGCGAGGATGGAAATGTGGGGTTCAAGTTTCTCGGTCGGCATGGCTTCTCTCGCGGATTCTTGAACAACTGCGGCTATTCGCATGATCATTGAAACACCAACGAGCGCTCCGGGTCAACAAGGCCTTCGCATCCTGTTGATAAATATGTTTTTATGCTGTTTTTACGGCCTGCCAGCCTTTAGAACAATTCCCCCCGGAGCTGCCAGCGGACCTGTTTCAATCACCCGTGTAGCAGCCCGGGGAGCGTTGACGCGCAGGGGGGAGCAATTTATTGTCACAATCCTTGATGCAATCGATTTCCACCCAACCCCTCCCCCCGAAGGAGGAGCCCGGCTTTGCTCGACATACGCCTCATGCGAAACGACCCCGACGGGGTGACCGCCGCCTTGGCTCGGCGGGGGGAAATATATGATTTGAAAGGTGTTTTGGAGATCGACTCCCAGCGCCGCGAGCTTACCGCCGAGGTCGAAAGCCGTGTGGCCGAGATGCGCCGGGGCAGCAAGCTGATCGGAGGGCTCAAAAAAGAGGGAAAAGAAACCGAGGTCGCCGAAATTCTAGAGAAAAACGAGCGGCTCAAGAAAGAGATCAAGACCTTCGAGACCGGCCTCGAGGAGGCCGAAGCCGCCTTCGGCGAGCGGATGCTCGAATTTCCCAACACCCCGCACGAGACAACCCCCGAGGGAAGATCCGGGGCCGACAATCGCCTCGAGCGTGTCTGGGGAGAAAAACCCGCCTTTGATTTCGAGCCCCTGGCTCACGACGATCTCGGCACAGCCCTCGGTATCCTCGACATGAAGCGCGCCGCTAAAATCGCCGGCGCCCGCTTCGCGCTCCTCCGGGGGGCGGGCGCTCGCCTCGAGCGCGCCCTCATCAACTTCATGCTCGACATCCACACCGGCGAGCACGGCTACACCGAGTGGCTCCCCCCCTTCATGGTGAACGCCCAGTCCATGACCGGCACCGGCCAGCTCCCCAAGTTCGAGGAAGACCTCTTCAAGGTCTCGGGCGATCAGTACTACCTCATCCCCACCGCCGAGGTCCCCGTCACCAATATCCACCGCGAGGAAATCCTCGACGGCCGGGCGTTTCCCCTGAAATACACCGCCTACACCCCCTGCTTCAGGAGCGAGGCCGGCTCCTACGGCAAGGACACGCGCGGCCTCATTCGCCAGCACCAGTTCAACAAGGTCGAGCTTGTCAAATTCGCCCTGGCCGAGACCAGCTACGAGGAACTCGAATCGCTCACCGCCGACGCCGAGGAGATCCTCCGGCGCCTCGGGCTTCACTACCGCGTCGTCACCCTGTGTACCGGCGAACTGGGCTTCTCGGCCGCCAAGACTTACGACATCGAGGTCTGGCTACCCTTCCAGGAGGCCTACCGCGAAATTTCCTCATGCTCAAATTTCGAGGATTTTCAGGCGCGCCGCGCCCAGATTCGCTGCCGGCCCGAGCCCGGGAGCAAGCCCGAATATGTCCACACAATTAACGGATCAGGGCTCGCCGTCGGGCGCACCCTTGTCGCCATTCTCGAGAACTTTCAGCAAAAAGACGGATCCGTGATCATCCCCGAAGCCCTGCGCGGCTACATGGGCGGCATCGAGGTCATCGAACCGGGCGATGAGCCCGCCGGATGAAAACCCGTGCCGGGCGGAAACCCGTATAATCGCCGGACGGGGCGAATAACCCGGCTCCGTCGCGGAGGGGTGGCCGAGCGGCTTAAGGCGGCGGTCTTGAAAACCGCTGAGTGAAAGCTCCGGGGGTTCGAATCCCTCCCCCTCCGCCACCGACAAGTTATTTTTTGCGGAGCACAGTTTAAGCGACTCTGGGGCCTAACGCTTTCTTGAATTCGGCGATGACCTCATCGTTAGTGCGTGTTTGCCAGTACCTGCGTTTTGCGATGGGTGTGTTCTGGACCTCGGGTTCGACTTTTACGCTGATCAGGACCGGGCCCGGCTCGTTGAGAATCGCTTCTATCTTGCTCGAAAAATCCTCAAGCTCATCGAAGGCGTAGCTGGAAGGATAGCCCGCCCCTTGCGCAAGGACATCGTATCGAATCTTCTTCGCGCTGGGGACCGGCTGGCCGCCGGTCGTGGCGTAGCATTCATTGTCCAGAATGATGTGGTACAGATTTGCCGGGGCCTTGTCCGCGATGGTCGCCAAGGAGCCCAGACCCATCAAAATGTCGCCCTCCGAGTCGAGCAGAATGATCTTTTCATCCGGCCGGGCCATCGCCAGGCCGAGCGCGAACGAGGCGCGGCCGCCCATCGCGGTTCCCCTGAAGGCCAGATCCCTTTCGGGCATCGTGCTCATTTTGATCCAATAGTTTCCGCCCCGCCCGGGAATGATGATCGCGTTCCCGCGGTACTGATGAAGAGATTTGAGCATGTCTTCTGTCCGCATATTTCCAAGTCTCCTGGCATTACGCTTCCGCGTTGGGAAGCGGGATGATGTTACCGGTTGAATCCGTGAAATTCGTCACCGATGAGAACCGCCACGGGCCGCTGCGTTTTTTCCGCCTCTTCAAAAGCCCAGGAGATCCTCGGCGCGTCGTCGTTATTTTCGACGAGGACATATTTGATGTTGAATGCGTTTAAAAAGGGCTCGATATAGATGGCGGCGGTATCCTGGGTTTTGCCGTGGCGGGTCCAGCCGCGATACCCGATCATGATCACAACGGGAATATTCAGCGCCATCGCCCAGCCGCGCAACGAATCTCCAGATTCCATCATGCCGGTATTCTGAATCAAAATGACGGGCTTGGCGCCCCCCACCGACAGCCCCGCCGCGGTGGAGAAGGCGTTGCCCTCCCGGCCAACAGGCACCAGATCCAACTTGGGTTCCTTCTCCATCAACAGATACAAAAAATTGGTTTCGCTGTCGGGGAGCCAAACCACATGGGTGACGCCGTTTTCCTTCAGGTCTTGGACCACCACTTCGGGACTGAGCAACGCTTGTTGTTCTGTCATATTGACACCCCGCTCCAGGGAAATAGGGGGGAGATAGCTTCTCGGGCTTCCCCTCGTTTATAAAAACAGCCTTTAGATGGGTTTATTTTAGAGAAAAAAAGTGTTCACCGCGAACTGTAAGTTTTTCGCCGGGGCGGAGCCCTGTAGCCCCCCAAAGGCCTAATCAAAATCAGAGGATTTTCAGTACTCTTTCAGATGGGTTGCCTATGTGCGTCTCGGTCGGTTCTTCGGACGACGTGCAAGGCCTGGATGTCCAGGCCCTGCGGTCGAGACTCGGGGAGCAAGGTGCCGTGCTGGATGGAATGGAATGAGTTGAAAAGCTGTCCAGCCCGGCGAAATTATTTTGGGGCCGTTCGACCAAAATCTCTTGAATAACCAGGACTTAAGATAACCTCCGAGGCCCGTAATCAGGGGCCTTTCCGGAGGCGTCACGCACACGGAGCGAGCTTGACCACGGATTTTCCTGTCCTTTGAATATCGTATTGTTAAATTCTTGAGATCAGCACGGCTTCGGATGAATTTTAGGACGGGGCCGGGAGGTGGTTTGGATCTACAGGATAGCGGCAAGTGCGCGAAAGATTTATTTGTGGTTTGATGAGTTTCCATTGATCGGGACGCGATGAATCCGCCATTATCGGGTAATTGAGGAATGATCAGGGTCATGAGTTTCCGGCAAATCGCAGGAAAATCTCTTCGCTCTATTCCCTATCTGGTCCACCGAGTCACCGCCTTATTCGGCTCACCTGCCCGGACCGGCCTTCCCGCTCCTACGGAGCCGGCCGATTCCGTCCAAAAATCCTTGTCATCCGCCTCGACGCCATCGGGGATTTCCTCATGACGACCCCGGCCCTTCGTTCGCTCAAAAAACGGTTCCCAAAAGCGGAAATCCATCTCCTCGTCCAGCCCGGAGTGGCTCCCCTGGCGAGAGGG
>JAPYQX010000275.1 GCA_029937135.1 Nitrospinota bacterium | reverse complement strand
GCCCCGAGGTGATGGCGCTTCAGGAGTTGGTCGAGTTCGAGCTTGACCCGGAGCTGGCCGCCAGGGACCCCGAGAGCGAACAGACGGCGGTCTGGGTCCGCACAAAAGACGGGCGCGAGGCTGCGGCCCTCGGCGAGGTCGCGCGGGGCCACATCGACAACCCGATCCCCGAGGCCGAATTCAGAGAAAAGTTCCTGGAGTGCGCCGGTGTCCTGCTCTCAGAAGATCGGGCCATCCACGCCTGGGAGGCTTGGCGGGGGATGGAGGGCGTTTCCGATATCGGCGAGCTCATGCCGCTGCTTGAGGTTTGAGGGGGCACGTTATATGAGGAAGAGATGCAACAGTTGAAGCTGGGGCGTTTATCGTCCCCCCGAATAGAGAAGTGAATGAGCTCAATTTGGGTGAACCTTATAGAACCATATAATTTGTAGTTGGCCGTTTCTTCGAGGAATCTGAATGGAACGAGAAATAGAAATAATAAGTCGTCTTGTAGAGCAAGGGAAGAAATTTACTTACGAGAACTTTTCATTGATATCTAAAAGCGGCTATCCAGAGTCATTCACGCCTGAATGGACCGCTTGGATTACTCGATGCGACAGTATTACTGTGAAGCTCTTCGGCAACGAGAGCGCTCAATATAAGGCCATGAGGGCCGCCCGTAATGTCCCGTTAATTGGCAACGGCCAGATAAATTTGAGCAGTGTCGCAACTATGTATTAGCAACGTTAGATATTGTCGTCTCGACTCTTGAAGAGGACGTGTTTGGCGAACTCCAAAAGGAACAGGCTTCGGGCCCTGGCACAATCAGCAATAAAGTTTTCGTTGTTCATGGACATGATGAAGCTGCTAAATCATCACTGGAGATATTTTTTTCCGAAATAGGTTTGGAGCCAATAGTTCTTCACAGGCAGGCGGATGAAGGTCAAACCGTAATTGAAAAGTTCGAGAAACACAGCGATGTAGGTTATGCCTTCATCCTGTTAACCCCTGATGAAGTTGCCTACCTTAAAGACCAGGAGGCAATGCCCGATTCAGAAAGAATCAAGGAGTCACGAGCTAGGCCTAATGTGATTTTCGAATTTGGTTATTTCGTGGGGAAACTTGGTCGACATCGAGTTTGTTGCTTATACACTGGAGACGTAACGCTTCCCACGGATGTAAGTGGAATGCTTTACAAGAAATACACAGCAAAAATTGACGAGGTGGCTTACGGCATTATTAAAGACTTGAAAGCATCTGGGTACGAACTTAAGTAAAGGCATTGCCAAACCGATGCGACTTTCAACATCTTCTTCTCGCACCCTTATCTCAAACCCCGCTTATGGGTATAAAGGCACCCCTGATGGCCATGAAGGCCGTCCATCCACCGTATCCATAAGCGAAATAGGAAGAAATCACCAGTAAAATTGATACAATATTTATTATATCGCCCCAAGGTTTAAGTTTTTGTGCATGAAAGAGTTGGGATAAGTAGGTAGTTCCGCACGCAACAGAACCGGCGAGTACACCACCCAAAAAATAGATCAAAGCCCTGGCAAGCAACCACGCAAATTCGAAATTTCGGGGATTCCCCCATATATTCCCCAGAAAGGCCAAAAGACCGGCGGCAGCCCCACCGTTAATATAGATGGCCCATTTGAGGGCGCCTTGACCTGCATCAATAACCGACTGAAACATCGCTAGCTCGGTATCCACTTCAGCTCGGTAGCCGGCTAAATATCTCGAATTCTCTGCTGCATACTGGGCCGATTCTGCTTGGGTGAGTTCTCGTGAGGTCTGAGAATCTACCTACTCTTCGAGGCCACTGAGGTAGGTTTTAAAGGCGTCTATAGAGAGCACTGTCGCCCTTGTCTTTTACGGATTGAATCGCTCGGCGAATTGTCGCGATTACTTCCTTGGCGTTCACCAATAGCCACCATCTGGGCGGGAGATTATCGGGCTCGTGTATTATAATCGGTTGCGGGGCTTACCTAAATAAAAAACAATGGGACGGTATGATCCGTAACCCGTTGACTTTAATGGTTAAGGAGCAATCGTGGAAAAAAGAGTCGTTGTCGCGATGAGCGGGGGGGTGGACAGTTCGGTGGCCGCCGCGCTGCTCAAGGAGGAGGGCCGCGATGTGGTCGGGGTGGGGCTGCGCCTCACTGATTCACCACCTTCCGAATCGTTTCACCGGGGCTGCTGCGCGCCGCGCGATCTGGCCGATGCGCGGGCCGTCGCCTCGAAACTCGATATTCCTTTTTATGTGTTGGACGTGCGCGAGTCGTTCCGCGAGACGGTGATCGATAATTTTATCGGCGAGTACGCCCGGGGGCGCACGCCGGTTCCCTGCATCGCCTGCAACCAGGTGGTCAAGTTCGATTATCTCGCCGGGCGCGCGAAGGGTTTTGGCGCGGAGCAACTGGCGACCGGCCACTACGCCCGCGTGGTGGAGGTTGACGGCCACCTGACGCTGGCCCGGAGCGCCGACCGGGCGAAGGATCAAACCTATTTTCTTTTCGGGATGAGCCAGGACCAGCTCACGCACACCCTGTTTCCCCTCGGCGAATACGAAAAACAGCGGACCCGCGAGATCGCGCGTGGCCTCGGCCTTCCCACCGCCGATAAGCCCGAGAGCCAGGAGATATGTTTCGTTCCCGAAAACGATTACCGCCTTTTCCTCGAGGCCGAGGCGCCCGGCATCGACCGGCCCGGCGAGATTGTGGACCGCGAGGGCAACCGCCTCGGCGGCCATCCCGGCGTCACCCACTTCACGGTGGGTCAGCGGCGGGGGCTGGGGCTGGGGGGCGGCGAGCCGCGCTACGTGGTGGGTCTCGACGCCGATACGGCGACGGTGGTGGTGGGGGAGCGGTGCGATCTGGAGTGTGAAAGCTTCCGGGCGGAGCGGCTTCGCTGGTCGATTCCGTTTGATTCTGCCGAAAAGCGCCTTTCGGTCCAGGTGCGGAGCCATCAGCGGGCGGTCCCCTGCCGGGTGGTACCGATGGAAGATGGTGTGGCCGAGGTCTTTCCCGAAGACCCCGCCGCCCTCGGGGCTGTACCGCCAGGGCAGGCCGCTGTTTTCTATGACGACAACATCATGCACGGCGGCGGCTGGGTGGCCTGAATCGGGGCTTTCCAAGCCTGGGGTTTTTCAAGCCTCGGGTTTTCCTAACCTGTTATTCTTTCCCTACCTGTTTTTTGCCCGCGAATCTTCTCCCGGGGGAGGCTCCCATGCTCGAGGTGAACAGCCGGATCAGGATTCCCCTCCGCGAGTTTCATTTCCGGTTCTCGCGAAGCTCGGGCGCGGGCGGCCAGAACGTCAACAAGGTGAACACAAAGGCAACGCTGCGCTGGGGCGTAGCGGGCTCCGCGTCGTTGCCTGGTGATGTGCGCGAGCGGTTTTGCGAAAGATTCCGCCGCCGCATCACAGGAGAAGGCGAGCTGGTGGTGACCAGTCAGCGGTTCCGCGATCAGGGGCGCAACGTGGCCGATTGCCTCGAAAAACTCAGGGGGATGCTCGAGGAGGTGGCGCGGCCGCCCAAAAAGCGCGCGGCGACGAAGCCCACGCGCGGCGCTAAGGAGCGGCGGCTCAAGAAAAAACACGAACACTCGGATAAAAAGAAGACGCGAGGGCGCGTCCGGACGGACGATTGATGAGCGCTGAAGGCGGCGTGTCTCGGGGAAGGGAAACTAGCGTCCGCCGGGGGTGGTGTCCCCGCCGGTGCGGCGCACGATGTCGAAGTAATGAAGTTGGGCGGCTTTTTGAAGCCGAGAGCAAAGATTTTCCATCTCCGGCTGTGGACAGTCGAAGTCCCGGGCCACGAACCGGTGGAGCGCCTCTCTCGCGGCGTCCGATAGTTTTTTGAGCCAGGTGTTTTCCTCCCCCGCCCGGCACCAGCCTTCCTCGAACTGAGAGAGTTGGCGAAGCTCGGGGATATTCCATTGCCATTGATAGGATCCCATGCGGCTCTACGCTCCTTTCGCCTGGGAGAGTATTCTCTCCGGGAGGTTTTCCACTAGCCCGGCGGCCAGGTCATCGCGCGCCCGCCGAGCAGGTGAAAGTGAAGGTGCGCGACGGTTTGCCCGCCGTCGGCCCCGCAGTTGTTGACGATGCGGTAGCCGCCCTCGGCAAGCCCCCGCTCCTCGGCGATTCGGTTGGCGGCGAGGTGAATCCGGCCGATCAGCTCCTTATGCTCCTCGCCCGCCTGCCGGATGGAGTCGAGGTGGATTTTGGGGATAATGAGGAT
>JAPYQX010000274.1 GCA_029937135.1 Nitrospinota bacterium | reverse complement strand
TGCCGAGTAGGTTGCTCACCACGAAGCGGTAAATCATCCACTCCTGAACATAGTCATTCCGAATATAAAATGCCGCGGGAAGCGCCATTAGCCCGATGGTGGCGGCCGCGAAAAGAAAGCCAAGGATGGTCAGGGGTCGCGACGGCCGGAAGAGCAGCGCCGCCTCGAAAATAACTTTCAGGAACCGAAGCCCATCCTTGACGAGGCTCAATTTCGACTCTCCCTCGCGCTCTTTGTAGGGCATATTGATTTCGGAAATTTTGATGTCGTTCATCAACACCGACCGGGCGCTCATCGCAGGAGTGAAGTGCAATCCCGTCGGAAGCGGCATCAGTTTTGGTAGGATCGATCGCCGGATTACGCGAATCCCGCTGGCGACATCGCGGACTTTTGCCGATGAAAATGCCCTGAGCATCCATGCAAATACTGTATTCCCCACGATCCGGACAAACGGCATCCGGCTTTCGGGGTTGAGCCGGCATCCGAGAACGATGTCGGATTTTTCTTCATCTAGGGTTTTGCACAGATTGACGAAAAATCCGGGATCGCAGGTCCCGTCCGCGTCCAAAAAACTGAGGAGCTCGGCGTCGGATTGATTCCAGGCCTCCATGATTGCCGCACCGTATCCCCGGTTTTTCTCAAACACGATTAAATTAATCCGGTCAGAGTAGCGCCCGGCCCGCTCGACCGTGTGGTCCGTCGAGCCGTCGCTGACCACAGTGACCTCGACATGGGAAACCTGGGTGTTGGTAATGATGTCCTCGCGCGCCGCGAGGGATTTTTCGATGATGGACTCGATGCTGTCCTCTTCGTTCAGGGCGGGAATAGCGATCAGGAGTTTCAATTGTTCTCTCTTTGGAAGTTTCGGCGGCCCGAAAGGCCGAACTTGGCGAGCCCTTTGTCCGCCCGCCCCGTCAGTCGGCGCGAGCCTAGGAGGGCATGGATTCCAACCCCAGCAAGGGTAATAAGAGGCGGAATGCACGGCAGTCGGTAGCGATGATCATAATCGATCAGGGTCATGGCGGAAAACATGGCAAAGAAGAAAATGAAATTCGTGCATAAAAAAACAAGCCATTTTTGACGGGGAGAGAATCCAGAATTAGCCCGGAAAATTTGAAGAACTCCGACAGCTGCCAACGTGTATAGGGGGATGTAGAAGATCATGTTGAACAGGGTGTGTTTCAGGCTGTAGCCTTTCAGCATAATGGCGAAAAAATAAAGAAAGCGTACCCAGGTGAGATAGAAATAGCTCCCCATCCCCGGCTCGGCCTCGATAAAAGTGTGCGGTCTGGCAAAGATAACGATTCCTGTTCGATAGAATTGTCTCGGCACCTCTATCAATTTCAATAAATCCGTCTGTAACCCGATATCGGGGAGAAGCATCAGATACGAAACCACAGCCGTCGCGGTAATTCCCACAAGCCCCAACAAGGCAAAATACATTCGGAACCATCCGCGCCGCCCACCCGGGGTCACTCGGGATAGGAACGGATAGGAGACGAGCACTACGGCGAGGAGGGGAATAAGGACCACGCCGGTCGGCCTGTGAAAAAGCGATGCCACCAGAACGGTCGGAAGTGCCAGGCGCCATCCGAGGGTTGAATGCGGAGATTCTCCGTCCGGGGGAAATATGGAAAAGGCGGCGTATAAAAAAAGGATGACAGTAAATAAAAAACTCGAATCGGTCAGTATGAATTTGGCCCAGATGAAGGCGTCTGCGGAAAATATGAAAAACACCCCCGCCCCGAGAACGACTAGATTGTTCCCGGTTGCTCTCCTGAGCATCGTCAGGACAAGGGCGCCCGCTCCCGCGGTAAAGGCCAGATTCGCCCAAGCGACAGCGAGCTTCCACCAGCTTCCGAAAATTAATTTCGCCAGGGCGACTATAAAGGTGAAGTTGAAATACGAAGCGGGAACTCTAGCCTCTGAATCTCCAAACAATGTGCGAAGGCTGAAATTCGATTCGATGATCTTTTCTGCGCTCCCTATGTATCTTTTCGAATCCGGAGATTCGATAGGGCCGTATGCGTAGAGGAGGAGCCCATGAATTGCCAGCGCGCAAAGGGTGATGGTGAGCACCGGCCGGTCATGAATGAATTTCATGAATAAGCGTCTCGCATTCCTGCGGGGAGGCTATCGGCTCTTCCCTTGAAAACGGGGAGATGTTCCCGTTGCAAGAGTCCTGATTGCCCGATCATCGCCAGCCGATACTAAAGGGCACGCCTAAAAACCTGCCCCCTGTTTTTCCTCTGATGTGATTCAGTGAGGCCTCCTGCCCCGGAGGATAGAAGATGACCTCACGGCTCGGACTTTTCGACCTCGCGGATTGGTATGCACTTTTGGATGATGGAGGCAGCCCACCTGAGGCAGTTTGAGGGCCGTCCTCTGGTGGATGCGATTATAATGTTCAGCATACTGGTATTGCAAAGCCGGTACAATCTTGGAGATGACGTGCCGGAATATCTGATCCGGGACTGCCTGTCGTTCAGATGGTTTATGGAATTGTGCCTGGCGGATAAGGGCCGGGTGTGAAGACGCTATGCCTCTACAACACCCGGCGGGCGAAGCCGTGAAGAATGGCACCCCGCGACAATCAAATTCCACTTGAATTGAAATGCTCGGCGAGACGCGACCGATGTAATTTTGCGTCGCCAGGGGCGAGTACTGCCGTATCCGGCAGTTGGATTTTTATAGTAATCAGCAGAATTCTGATAGGCAAATAAGTGCCAAATTCCGCTGGGGGCACCAATTTTTATTAGCCCTCTTGTTTTCAAGGGTTATGCCTCCCCGGACGCGGGTTTTCTTGACCCGAACTCCTGGTATTTGTACTATATTGTCGGCGCCTAAGAGGGTACATGGGAAATGTTGGTAAAAGTGAAGCTACCCGAGCAATCAGGCATCTTCCTCCTGTTTTCCCTGCTCGGTCTGTTGTTGTTCGCTGGCCTTTGCACGTTGGGACTGTCCTGGCTACCTTTTTCCTGGGTAAGAGCCTGGGCGGATAGGTCGGCCTTCGACGGTAGCGCTGACTTCCTAACGCCGGCCAGGTACCAAGCAATGGCGTACAAGCTCCGCGTCAGCGGAGGGGCCGTGATCGGCCTTGCCGGAGTTTGTTTCCTGGCACGGAAGACACTCCTTGCGTTCCAGGCGCAGCAATTAAAGTCCTTCGCCTCCCTGGCGAGGGAGTTCCAGCGGTACCTCAGCCAAGTAGCGCATGAGGGCGGCCGCTGGCACCGGGTGGCCTTAGGCGGGGTTATGGTGGTCACCGTGGGCCTGCGAATGGCCTTCCTCTGGCAACCGATCCGCTACGACGAGGCCACCACTTTCATGGAGTGGGCTTCCAGGCCATTGTATGTGGGCCTCAGCTACTATACCTCGCCCAACAACCATCTGTTCCACACCTTTTTGGTTCACCTCTCCTATCGGTTGTTGGGCGATGACCTCTGGGCAATCCGCCTGCCCGCCTTCCTCGCCGGTGTGCTTATTGTACCAGCTTCCTATCTGCTCTTCCGCGCACTCTACGACAGGAATGTAGGTCTCCTCACCGCCGCGCTAGTGGCCACCCACCCGTTGCTGGTCGATTACTCCACCAATGCCAGGGGATACACCCTCATGGCCCTCATTTTTCTTCTCCTCCTGCTGGTTGCCGCGTTTCTGCGAGAGCATAGGGAGCCTGCAGGCTGGACCCTTTGGGCCATACTCTGGGCAGTGGGCCTGTATACCATTCCCTCCATGGTCTTCGCCTTGGCCGTGGTGCTGGCCTGGTGGTGCCTATCGCCCGGGGTGGGGCCAGGCGGATTTGCCAAGCGGCTTCAAGCCGGCGCCCTGTTTGCGGCGTGCCTCACCGCAGGGCTGCTCGCCCTGCTCCTCTACTCCCCGACCATTATCGGGTCGGGCCTCGGCTTCCTCCTCTTTAACCGATATGTAGTCTCTCATGGATGGTCTCCAGACCTGCTTAATGCCCTGAAGAATGTCTGGTGGGCATGTAGCGAGTATATCCCTTTGCCGGTGAGTCTATCCTTGGCCGCGGGTGTACTCGTGTCCATCGTTCTCCACCGACGGCTGATACGACGAGGTGCGCATCTGGGTCTGGCCACGGCGGTCGGTTGCCTGTCCATCCTCGTTGTCTACGGTCGGAATCCACCTATCCGGACCTGGATCTTTCTGGTTCCCCTCTTCTTGGGCCTGGGCGCAGCGGGGGTATCCTGGTTCCTAAGGCGGGCTCCCTGGGGCAAC
>JAPYQX010000273.1 GCA_029937135.1 Nitrospinota bacterium | reverse complement strand
AGATGACGCTGGGCAGTGTTAGCCGGGCGGCGGCGCGGCTTGTGCCGGGAGAAATCGTCGAACTCATCACCACGTTCCTCCCCGCTCCCGGAATCGACATCATGCGGAATAAAGGGTACCTCGTTTGGCCCGTGCAAGAGGGCCCGGAACTTGTCAAAACATACTTTTTCAGACCCTGAACTCACCAAGAGCAGAATGTAGCCAAAGTCGAAGGAAATTCCTTCCCTCTACCCATTCGATTGGGCGCGGGAGGTTTTGTTTGCCCGGCCCCGGGCGGGGGTGAGGAGGTATTCCAAATTCCCGGCAGGTAGCGAATTGTCCCCCTTTTGTCCGTGAACAGGCGCCTACCAGGCCAACAGCGACGGCCAATTTTGCCTGAATTCTTTGGGTTAAAACGTCAATTTTTTAAATTCACTGTTAAAATATTTCAGGATTGTTTTATGCCAGCGATCCGGATTCTGGCGGATTCGGCGAAATAAGTTTTCTGGAGGGTTTTCAGCGGCCGCTTCCCTGGGAAGGGCCAGGAAAATCTTTCCCCGAAAAAATATCTGGTCTACGGCTTCCCTGCGGAATCCCTCTGGCCCTGGTTTCGGTCATCGCCCGGACCATGTCATCAAGATTGGTGCTCTCTAAAAACGCGAGTAATCCCGTCTTGACCGGCTTCCACCTCTCGTGAAGCGGACTCGCATTATCCTCCGAGCAGGAAGCCAGACCCGCGACGCAATCCTCGAACGGCTCTTTTCCCTCAATCGCCAGAATAATTATCCCCAGGTTGATGTCGCCGGGCGGGTGAGCCAGAACGAACCCACCGCCCGGCCCCTTGCGCGATTTGAGTATCCTTTTCTTGACCAGAGGCTGGACAGTCTTGGCCACCGTGGGGGCGGAAATACCGGTCATCTCGGAAATTTCACGGACGGTTTGGGGCCCATCCTATCCTCCGGCAATATGGGAAAGAATGGATACGGCGTTTTGAACCGATTTTGAGTAAAGGGCCATTTTCCCCCCTGCGAATCCGGACCTGTAGCCGAGCCCTTCGAATTGACGACCCGGATCTAATGGGCCGGCAAAGGTTGCTATATCCGCCAAGGCTCTTATTTCCGATCCGCCCACGGCCCTGTTTATAAAGTATGGTCCGAAACCGGGGAACATACAAGATATAAAGATAATATTATCTATACTATAACTCACGCCCTCCCTGCTTACAGTATCGCCATCTTCATTTAACTTACAAATTATCAAATGGTTACTATATTCACAGGACTAATTTCAAAGGCCCGTTTTTTCTGGATTTTTCTCTATATATTCAGTATGTGTCCTCAAGGGGGGAGAAAAGAGGAAATTGCTCAAACTTGGCGGGAGACCCTCCCCGCCCCTGATATCGGAAGCTATTTATTTCTAATTTATTGTTTTTATTTTATTTAAAGGGAATCGTGGGGGAAAGAGGCATTTGGGGACAAAATCGCCCCGCCGAGGTCAAAAAATCCGCACAAAAAATTCCCCCTGGATACAGCCAGCGTATCCAGGGGGAATAAGTTTCACCTAATCAAATTAGGCATCCTAAAGACAACAACCGGTATTCAGCCCGTCCTCCTCAGCGAGACTGCGGCGAAAAGCGCCACCTTCCGCCCTACTTCGGCGGGATGATCGGAAGCAACACATACCCGGCCCGGCCCGGGCCGATATGCACCGTCACGTTTTTCTCGAATACATCCGCCGGCCGGTTGTCCGGGTCGTCGTGCAGAAACGGCCCGACGCCGGTGAATTTGTTCTTCATGTTGGACAGACCCTCGTCCGCCTCGCCGGGGTAGACGTAGTCGCATCCGCGGACCGACAGTGCGAAACGGCTGCCTTTCGGCACCACGATTCCCGACGCATGGATCTCGATGTCGAGCTCGTACACCTCGCCCGGCTCCAGCGGCTGGACTTCATTATGTGAGTGGAACGGCGCCCATTCCTCGGAACGGGCCGGGTCGAGCTTGCGGTGCGATGCCCGGAGCCAACCCGATGCCACCGGAGTGTGCGGATCGAGCGCGCCGTGAAACACCACTTCCTTGAGATCGGGTGAGAAAACACGCAGGATCACGAAAATATCCGCGTCCCTCGTATCCGACGATACCCACAGCTTCACCGCCATGGGGCCGATAATCTCTGTCTCCGACTCCACGGGGTTCGAGACGAACGTCAACCCATCGCCAGCCGCTTCATAGGTGATCACCGCTTCACTGTTAGCCGGCTCGGCTGAAAGGAGCTGGCCCTTCGGCTCAAGATAAAATCTGGTCCACCGGGTGCGGGGGATCGGCCAATCTTCCTCACCGCGCCGGACGAACTTCTCGCCCGGGTGGCGCACGTTCAGCGATACGCGGGGCTGGTCCTTCCAGCCTGAATCGTCTCCCTTGAGGAAGCAATCAAAAAAGCGCATCTGCAAATCGTTGCCATAGTCGGTGTAGTACAACGACCAGTGCTCAAGCCCGTGAACCTCGAGCCATTTGTCTTTCGACGAAGACTTTATGAAACCGTTGAAGTTTCCGCGCGGGTGCAGCGGGGCGCCGCCCCAGTTGCCGCAACTCAGAACCGGAACCTCGATCTTTGAAAGATCCGGCGTCCGCACGGAATAAAACTCGTCGTCGAGCGAGTGCGAGATGAAATCTCCATGGAGATCGAACCGGGTCGCGGACAACTCCTCGTCCGGCAGCGTCTCCGGCCCGGCCGCCCATTCGCCGTTGGCGCGCGAGCGAAAGCCGCGCTCCCCGTAACCGTGCTGGATCGGCAATATCTGCTTGTCGTACCAGTGGCGCTGGAACGACGAATAGATACCGCCATGATATGACAATTCCCGGTAAAAATCATTAAACCCTTCCCACGGACAAATCGCCGCGAGATATTTCGGCCTGAGCGCCGCGACCTGCCACTGGTTGACCGCATAGTATGAAATTCCGCTCAGCCCTACCTTGCCGTTCGCCCAGGGCTGACCACCGGCCCATTCGATGCAGGCGGCGAAGTCCCGCGTCTCGCGCGGGCTGAAGTGCTCAAGATAGCCTGGTGAGCGCCCCGCTCCACGCGAATCCACGCGGACGATCACGTATCCGCTCGGAACCCATTTTTCGGGATCCGCGACCTCCCAGCTCTGATGGATATTGGTGGAGCCCGCCGGAACGTCGGGATGGTTCTCGCACATCAGATCCCAGCAGGTTTTATAAATCTCCTCGAAGTGGAGGTCCTTGCCATAGGGGCCGTAGGACATGACCACCGGGTATTCACCTTCCTTGATCGGCCGGTAGACGTTGGCGCGCAGTACGACCCCATCGTCCATCTCGATGGGCACGTCCCATTCGACGCACATGCCTTCGCGCACTTCGGTGCGGAACAAACTGTCCGTTTCGTAGGTCACATCGCTCATTTCATCCCCCCTGTTTTTCCCGGCAGCTATCCGCCCGTCTATTTGAGCGGAATCACGGGCAGAAGCACATAGGCCTGCTCATTGGGTCCGGTGTGAAGCGTCACGTCACCGCCGAAAATATGGGCCGGCCGGTCACGCGGATCGTCGTGTTTGAAAATCCCGCAGCCGGTCCAGTTGGAAAACGCTCCGAGACTGACATTGGAATCACCCGGATAAACATAATCCGAACCGCGTACCGAAAGTGCAATGCGGTAACCCCTGGGCACGACGATGCAGGTGGGCCAGACCTCGACATCAACTTCATACACCTTGCCGGGCTCGAGCGGCTGTTCTTCATCGTGCGTGTGATAGGGCCGGTAGGGCAGCGTCAGATTCTCGTCGAGTTTCCGGTGAGAGGCCCGGAGCCAGCCCTGCGCAATCGGCGTGTGGGGATCGAGCGCCCCCTGGAAGGTCAGTTCTTTCATGTCCGGCGCGAAGGCGCGCACGACCATGAACAGGTCGGCATCGCTCGTCGAGGACGACACCCAGAGTTTAGAGGCGATCGGGCCCGTGATCTCCATGTCCTCATCGAGCGGCGGCGCCATGAAGGTCACCCCGTCCGAGAATCCGCCATAGGTGACCGATCCCGCGGCGCTCTGCGGCTCGGTGGAAAGCGTGTGGCCGGCCGGATTCAGGTAGAACTTCGTCCACTGGGTGCGCGCGAGGGGCCACTCGCTCTCGTGGCGCTCGACGAACTTCTCCGGGTGGCGCACCTGGAGCTGGACCTTGGGCTGATCTTTCCAGCCCGTGTCCTCGCCCTTCAGGAAGTGCCCGAAGAATTTTTTCTGAAGATTCATGC
>JAPYQX010000272.1 GCA_029937135.1 Nitrospinota bacterium | reverse complement strand
ATCTTGGCGATCCCGCCCAGGGCCTCCCCGTTCACCCGCGCCCCCTTGCGCAGAAGGCGAAGCTCCTTTTTATCTTTAATGAGCCTGAGACGCCCGGCGATGTCCCCCACCGGCTTGAGCCGAACCCCCTTCGCCTCGCTCTTGAGGCGGCGAAAGAGACGGTATGAGAGCGCCCCCTCCTCGAAGGCAAGAACCTTCACCCCCCGCTTTTTCGCCTCGGCGGCGACCCCGGTGATCGGGTGGTTGTGCTCGGCGTAGCGGAATGATTTATCCACCTGCCGCGAGGCCTGGGACCGGTATCTGAAATCCGTGATGAACACGGCGGCCCGGGGCGTCACCAGACACCCGCCCGCCGAGCCAGTGAAGCCCGTCAGGTAGCGCACGTTCCGGAGATCGGTCACCGCGAGGGCGGAAATCCCCTCTTTCTTCATCAATCGCCGGAGGGCGGCCAGCCGCCCGCTCACCGATTCCCTCCGGGAACGTTCCCTCCGGGGAATTCGGCCCCCTTGACGTTGAGATCAATCGCCGCGCGCAGCGCCGAGAGATAGCCGTAGAGCCCCAGTCCGATGAACGTGCCCGCCGCGACGGGTCCGATCATCGAGAGGTGCCGGAATTCCTCGCGGGTGAGGACATTTGAGATGTGCACTTCGTAGACCGGAAGATCGAGGCCGCCAATGGCGTCCCGGAGGACGACGCTCGTATGGGTATATCCGCCCGGATTAAAGATGCAGGCGGCGCACTTTTCTCCTGGGACCTTGCCCGGCTCTGGGGGCAGCGCCCCGGTAGCGCGCTGGAGGGCGTCCACCAGTTCGCCCTCGACATTGGACTGAAAGCACTCGAGTTCAACCCCGTCGGCGCGGGCGGCCTCCCCGAGGGCGGCCTCGAGGCCGGCGAGCGTTGTTTTCCCATAAATTTCGGGCTCACGGGTCCCGAGGAGATTCAGATTCGCGCCGTTGAGCAATAGAATTCGCACCGGATTTCCTTCCGAAATTTTAACCAAGGCCCTTGCGAGGGGGATGGTAGGCCAGCCGCCGCCGGAGCGTCAACGTGAGGGCGGAGGCATCCAAAGGGAGCTAGCGCCCGCCAACCGCCGGCGCCGCGCGCCCCGCCAACGCCGAGCGCCACCCCGAGGGGGAGACCTCCTGGCCCATGGTCACACAGCCAATCCTGTCCATGAGGACGAATTTCGGCATCCCCTTTCGCGTCTTTTTGTCGCGGGCAAGCGCCGACCGGAGCGCGGCCGTTGTGGGAGGTTTTCGCATCGCCACCGGCAGGCCGAAGCGCTCGAGCAGGGCCGTCAACCGCCCGGCGTCGGCATCGCCGCACCTCCCGGCCGAGACCGAAAGACGCGCCGCCGCCGCCATGCCGATGGCGACGGCCTCTCCGTGGTACAGGCTGTTCGAATAACCGGCCATCATCTCGACGGCGTGGCCGAGGGTGTGGCCGAAGTTCAGCGTCTCGCGCACCCCGGCCTCGCGCTCATCGGCCTCGACCACCCGTGCCTTGATCCGGCAGTTCACGGCCACCACCCGCTCCATCACCCCAGCCTCGCGCCGCTGGATGCGCGCGGCGTTTTTCTCAAGAAATGAGAACAGGCGAGGGTCGGCGATGGCGGCGTGCTTGACGACCTCGGCGAGCCCGGCGCGGTAGTGGCGCTCGGGCAAGGTGCGCAGAGCCGCCATATCGGCGAGCACGGCGGCCGGCTGGTAGAAGGCGCCGATGAGGTTTTTCCCCGCCTTGTGATCAACCGCCGTTTTTCCGCCCACGGCGCTGTCCACCAACGCCAGCAGGGAGGTGGGCACCTGGATAAAGGGGAGGCCGCGAAGATAGGTCGCCGCCGCGAACCCGGCGAGGTCGCCCACCACACCGCCGCCCAAGGCGACTATGCCGCAGCCGCGCTCGATTCGCAGCGCCGCGAGGTGGTCGAAGAGCTTCGAGAGCTGGGCAAGGGATTTACTGCGCTCGCCAGCAGGCACGGCGTAAAGCGACGCGGCGCACCCGCCACGGCCGAGCGCCCGGAGGACCCTCGCACCCAGGATCGGGGCCACGTTCCGGTCGGTGACAACAAGCGCCCTCCCTCCCGGGAAAAACCGCTTCGCCGCCCGGCCGAGTCGGCCCAAGGCGCCCCGGCCGATCGATATCGAGTAGCTCCGCTCCCCCAGATGAACCCGGACGCTTCTCACGCGGCCGCCAGCGCCTTGTAGGCGAGTCCCGCCCCGACAGCGGCGACGGGCGAGAGGTTTTCCACGAAATCGGGATCGAACATATCCTTGGGTATTTCTACCCGGCGGAAAGGCTGGGCGAGTTCGACCGGGATGTCGAGCGAGGCGGCCAGGTAGGCCGGTAGTCCGTCGAGATGGACACCGCCGCCGCTCAGCACCATCCGGTGGATCTGTTCCTCGGGGTGAACCTGGGCATGTAGCTGAAACGTCCGGCCCATCTCGCGCGCGAGGCGCTCGACCTCGGAGCGGACGGCATCGGCCACCGCCCGGGGGCTCGGCGAGGGCCGGGTCCCCATCTTGATCCCCTCGGCCTCGAGCCGCGTGATGTCCAGGCTCTCCCCGATGGTCTGGGTGATCCGGGCGCCGCCGAAGGAAATTGAGCGCGTCATCAGGGTCCGGCTCCCCTGGATGATGTGAATCAGCGTTTCCGAGGCCCCCACGTCCACCAGCGCGGTCGGCTCGCCGTCCTCATCCACCCCCGAGAGGGCGAAAGCGCTTTCGATGGCCAGCATGTTGAGGTCCACGAGCATCGGCTCGAACTTGAGGTGCTTGAACAGATCGATGATGTCGCTGATCGCCTTTCTCTTGACGGCGATGACCAAATATTCGTCCATCGTCTCCCCGTCCACCTCGACCTCCCGGAGCCGCTGGCGCCGGAGGCGCGTCTCGTCGATCGGGAAGGGAAATATCTGCTCGGCTTCGGCCTCGACGGCCTCCTCGAGCGCGAGGCCGCTGGCCTGCGGAACCAGGATGGTCTTGGCGATCGCCGACTGGCCCGATATGCCGACCGCCACGCGCTTTTCTTTTAATTTCTCCGCGCTCACAAGCTCCTCGACCGCCCGCATGACCTCCTCGACCTCACGCACCCCGCCATCGGCGATGGCCCCGTGGGCGAGCGAGGCGATCCCCAACCGCCCGAGGACAAGGCCCTTTTTCCCCCGGATAAGCTGAACGATCTTGACGGAGTGGGAGCCGATGTCGATAGCAAGCGGGAAGCTTTTTTTTTCGAACACTTTTCCAAGCCAGGGCAGGAGAATTTTAGTGAATGTAGAGCGGAACCCAGGTAAACGTGAGAAACATCAATATCATACACGAATAACCCAGGAAAAGCCGCCCCCTTCCGATGGATTCCTCCATATCCCACATCGGGTGGCGACGCCGTCCGATGAAAAGGACCACCGCCGCCCAGAGGAGCCAGCCCGGCCACCAGTAGGACATGACGACCAGCACCGCGCCCACCGCGTTCGAGATAGCGCGGTGCCACCGGCTCATGAGCGAGAAGACGATATGCCCGCCATCGAGTTGGCCCGCCGGAATCAGGTTCAGCGAAGTGACCAAGAACCCGCACCATCCCGCGAAAGCAACCGGGTGAAGGGACACACCCCCGTCGAGGCCCCTGGCGCCGAGCGCCACCCAAACCGCTCCCTTGAAAAGCAGGGAGGAGCCAAGTCCCAGCCCGGCGGCGCCGCCGCCACCGCTCCCGCCCCCGGTGGCGCCCAGGGAAACGACCTCCGACATCGAAAGACCCACCAGTACGGCCGGCAGGGCCACCGCCATTCCGGCCAGGGGGCCGGCCACAGCCACGTCCAGAAGGGCCTTTCGGCTCAAAATCGGGCTCTTGATGCGAATGACGGCTCCGAAGGTGCCAAAAAGAGTCGGGGCCGGAATAAAATAGGGGAGAGTGGCCTCTACTTTCCAGGCCCGGCTGGCGAAATAGTGACCCAGTTCATGGGCTCCCAGAATTAAAAGCAACGTAAAGGAAAAAGGGAACCCGGCCAGGAGAAAGGAAGGACGGGCCCAAATATCACCGGGGAAAAAACCCCGCTGCATGGCGCCGGCCAGGAGGGTGGTCATCGCGGTCAGTAAAAAAAGGACCGCGGGGATCCAGATTTCAGCGCCCCGGAAATGAAACAACCCCCGGATTTTCCCGGCGAGAGATGAAACGGGCCGCCGGCCCTGAGCGAATCCGTTTTGACGCTGAGCGGCAGGAGGCCATTCGAGCGGTTCCGGCGGCCTCCCGGCGGGATT
>JAPYQX010000271.1 GCA_029937135.1 Nitrospinota bacterium | reverse complement strand
TTCTCCCCTTTCGCTCTCCTTGGCGGCGGCCCTAAGCTTCAAGAAGGCCGGATCCGGAGATTTTTTTTGCGGGTCGGGGGGGCGGAAAGTGGGTAGTGGGGGTGGCACATAACGCCGCTCCGGTCCCGGGGCGGCGGCCGAAGGCGTCGTCGTCGGGCGCACCGCCGCGCAACCCACGGCGGCAACAGCCACCGCGGCAACACAAACAATACTGCTATAGGTGGATAAGGGGATTATCGGCATGGCTCGTCCCGTGGTTGCTTTAGGAGTGTCCGTTTTCCTCGATTCGGCCCAACGCCGCAACCCGGTCGGCTCCCTTTGTATCGATCAGACGAACCCCCTGGGTAGAGCGTCCGATGACAGAAACATCTTTAACCTTGGCCCGTATCATCTGTCCGCCGGTCGTGATCAGCATAAACTCATCTTCTTCGCTCACCCTTCGAACGCCAATCACTTTTCCGTTTTTGGGGGTGATCTTGAGGTTAATGACCCCCTTTCCGCCACGGTTAGTAATCCGGTAGTCGTCGATCAGGCTGCGCTTTCCATAGCCGCGCTCGGTGGCCGTTAAAATCGTATCTCCCGAGGAAACAATTTCCATTCCAACAACGGAATCGCCCTTCGCAAGACTAATGCCGCGAACCCCGCGCGCCGTTCGGCCCATGGCACGCACGGCGGATTCAGGAAAGCGAACGGCCTTTCCGAGTTGCGTTCCGATGAAAATTTCATGCGAGCCGTCTGTTTGGCCTACGCCGATCAGCTCGTCGCCCGGGTCGAGACCCAGCGCGATAATTCCGCCGACACGAGGGCGGCTAAAGGCAGTGAGTTCGGTTTTTTTGATGGTCCCGTTTTTTGTCGCCATAAAGACGTAACGATCAGGCTCGAATTTCCGGACCGGGAGAACGGCGGTGATTTTCTCGCCAGAAGAGAGGTTGAGTACGTTGACCACGGCCTTGCCGCGTGCCGCCCGGCCCGCCTGTGGAATCTCATGCACCTTGAGCCAGTAACATCTCCCGTTGCTCGAGAAAAATAAAAAGTAATCATGGGTAGAGGCCACAAACAGGTGCTCGACGAAATCTTCTTCCTTGGTGTTCATGCCGACAACGCCCTTGCCGCCGCGTCGTTGGGATCGATAAAGGCTGACGGCGTTTCGCTTGATGTAACCGGAATTAGAAATCGTAACCGCCATGTCTTCTTCGACGATCATATCTTCCAGTGCAATCTCACCCGACTCGTCCACGATTTCCGTCCGGCGCTTGTCGGCGAATTTTTTCTTTATCTCTCCGATCTCGTCCCGGATCATGCTGGCCTGGAGTTTTTCATCCACCAGAATTCTCTGGAAATGCTTGATCGCCTTTTGCAGCTCTTTGTATTCCGTTTCTATTTTATCTCGCTCTAGTCCGGTCAGGCGCTGGAGCCGCATCTCGAGGATTGCCTGGGCCTGAATTTGAGTAAGACCGAATTTCGTCATCAGCCCCTGGCGGGCAATGTCAGCGGTCTTGCTCCCGCGGATGAGCTTGATCGCGGCGTCAATCTTATCGAGGGCGATTCGGTAGCCTTCGAGAACATGGGCGCGTGCTTCGGCTTTTCGGAGGTCGAAGCGGGTCCGCCGAAGAATAATTTCACGCCGGAAACGGAGGAAGTGGGACATCATGTCCCTGATCGGCATGACCCTTGGCTGGTTGTTCAGCAGGGCAATCATGATGACGCTGAAAGTGATCTGCATCTGAGTGTGTTTATAAAGCCTGTTTAAAACCGCGCCTCCCACGGCGTCTCGTTTGAGCTCGACAACGATGCGCATGCCGTTCCGGTCGCTCTCGTCACGAATGTCCGATATTTCCTTAACGCGGCCGTCGCGTACGAGGCTGGCGATCTTTTCGATCAGGCGCGCCTTGTTCACGGTATAGGGAATCTCAGAGATGATGATTCGCTGGCGTCCGGTGCGATCGTCGATTTCCAAAAGGGCTCGCGCGCGAAGCTGGAGGTGGCCCCGGCCGGTTTCGTGGTAATCGCGTATCCCCTGGCGGCCATAAATAATTCCGGCGGTGGGAAAATCCGGCCCGGGAAGCACCTTGATCAGCTTGTCGAATTTAACGCTCGGGTTTTCCAGCACAAGCAAAAGCGCGTCACAGAGTTCTCCAAGGTTGTGCGGCGGAATATTCGTCGCCATTCCGACCGCGATTCCCGTCGAACCATTGAGGAGGAGGTTGGGAATACGCGAGGGAAGAACGGAGGGCTCCTGCCGCGTGTTGTCGTAATTGTCTACGAAATCGACGGTTTCTTTTTCAATATCGGTGAGTATGTTCTCGGCGATTTCGGTCATGCGCGCTTCGGTGTAGCGCATGGCGGCGGGAGGATCGCCGTCAACGGAACCGAAGTTTCCTTGTCCGTCCACCAGGACGCCCCGCATCGAAAAGTCCTGGGCCATCCGGGCAAGAGCGGGATAGACCACCGCTTCGCCGTGGGGATGATAGTTTCCGCTCACGTCGCCGGCGATTTTAGCGCACTTCCGGTATGCCTTGGTGTGATTCAGGCCGAGGTCATGCAACGTAACGAGGATCCGGCGGTGGACCGGCTTGAGGCCGTCGCGAACGTCGGGTAGCGCGCGAGCGATGATTACGCTCATGGCGTAGTCCATGAACGAAGTGCTCATCTCCTCTTCGATATTGATACTTTGAAGATTGTCCATGCTTCAGGGTTTCTCCTTGCGCTCGTCCCCTCTGGGAGGAACGCCGTTGCTAATTAACCAACTCTGACTTTCGCCGTGAGCGTTGCGAGGGCGGGCACTTGAACAAAGAATGACAATACCACAAAATAGCGCGGTTAGGGCCTGAAAAAACAAATAGTTGCGCAAATTACGGCCCTCGTTTCCCCCCTCTTTTCAAGGGGTTGGAGGGGGCATTTTTTGCGCCAAGCGCCTAAGCCCGCCACAGGGCAATACACCAATATCGAGACAGGAGAAAGCATGAATTTCCATAAAAAATCGGTCGCCCGCAGGGTGGCGATTCTATGTTTAGTCCTTTTCGCCGCCACTCTCACCCCTTCCGGAAAGAGCCAAGCGCAGGAGATAGAGGTCGCTGATGTCATGGAGGTCGTGGGGGAGGCTTACGAAGCGCTGGTCAAGGCCATCATGCTTGTCCCCGTCCTGGAGCTTGCTAGCGATACTCCTTATGGTGAAATTGCCCGGCGCGCCAAGGAAATTGAGAATGCGTCAAAACAGCTTCCTTTCGCTGACTCACTCAAGGGCGATCAGACTGTTATCGCCCTTTCGCACCAACTACGGGGCCGGGCGGCGCTCCTCAGAAAATCTGCCGCGAAAAATAACTTCAGTGCACTTTCCAGCCCCCTTATTGATCTCCGGCGCACGTGCTTGCAATGCCATTCCGAATACCGGTTCTAGGCGGCGGGGATCGGGCGGTAATTGAAGCGAATTCTGGGCAATCGTAAGATTCGAGAAATTAGGCAAGGGGGCCCGATTCCGGTGTGGATCTAAATGTCGAGGTTTTGCACTTCGAGGGCATGTTTTTCGATGTGGGCTCGGCGTGGTTCCACCGCGTCGCCCATCAGGGTCGAAAAGACATCTTCAATTTGAACGAGATTCTCCAAATCGAGGTTTACCTTGCGCAGGGTTCGCTTGTCGGGGTCCATGGTCGTCTCCCAGAGCTGATCCGGGTTCATTTCGCCAAGACCCTTGTACCTTTGAATGGTTAGACCCTTTTGCCCCAGCACTCTGAACTGGTGAAGAAGATCTTCGCTATGATTGACGGACAACTCCTCGCCGTTGCTTTTAATTATGAACGGGGGCTCCCCGATATCCGCCACCTGGGCCGAGGCGGCGCGAAGCTTTTTAAACTCTTGCGAATTCAGTAAAAATGCGTCAATTCGCGTGGCCAGATCACGGTCGGCCTTTTTTGTATGGACAATCACGGCCCTTGTTTCACCCGTCTCGTCGTCCTTGCGAATTTCGATAACAGGCTCCCCGTCGCCGGGATGTTCCTCCTTGAGGTGGCGCTTAATCATTGCCTCAAGTCCTTTTGTGCCTTTTGCGGCAAATACTTTCTTCGCGTCGAGGTCTGGCTCGTCCGCCAACAGACGTATAATCCGCGGATCCACTCCCCGGCGCGCATAGTGATTGTTGGCCGCTTCCGCGCCGCCGAGCAATAACAAAAGATCGCGCAGCCTTTTTCCCTTAATGGAATCGCCGCTCTTGCTCTTGGCGCTTTTCTTGGCACCTTTTTTAGATTTTCCGTTTTGGCTGGTTGTAACC
>JAPYQX010000270.1 GCA_029937135.1 Nitrospinota bacterium | reverse complement strand
CCCTGATTCAGGTCGATGCCTTCTCATCAAAACCCTTCGCCGGGAACCCGGCGGCGATCTGCCTGCTGGACGGCCCGGCGGACGAAGCGTGGATGCAGTCGCTGGCGATGGAGATGAATCTCTCCGAGACCGCCTACGTCTATGCGATTGAGAAAGAAAGTTCTGTAGAAGAAACCTTTAGCCTTCGCTGGTTCACCCCCGCCGCCGAAGTCGATCTGTGCGGCCACGCCACCCTCGCCGCCGCCCATGTCTTGTGGGAGGAGGGCCGCCTCGCCGAATCCGCCCCGGCGCGGTTCCATACGAAAAGCGGACTGCTCACCTGTACAAAATCGGGCGGGTGGATCGAGATGGATTTTCCCGCGAGTCCGGTTACAGGCGCGGCTCCGCCTGGTGAGCTCATCGACGCGCTCGGTATCGCGCCTCGCTTCGCCGGGCGCACCCCCTTTGACTGGTTCATCGAGGGAGATACAGAAGCCGCTGTCCGTGCGCTCGCTCCCGATTTTACGCTGCTGTCCACCGTCGAGACGCGGGGCGTCATCGTCACCGCGCTGTCCGAGGATACTACCCTCGATTTCGTCTCCCGTTTTTTCGCTCCCGCCCACGGCATCGACGAGGACCCGGTCACGGGTTCGGCCCACTGCGCCCTCGCACCCTTTTGGGCGAAGCGGCTTCATAAAAACGAACTCAATGGGCGGTAGGTTTCAGCGAGGGCGGCGAGGTCAGGTGCCGGGTCGTGGGGGAGCGGGTTTTTCTGGGCGGGCAGGCTGTTACGGTTTTGAGGGGGTAGGTGGGGATGCTCTATTCCCCCGGTTTTCCAATCTGGCAGTTGTTCGGGGGGATGCTGGGAATTCATCTAAGGAAAAATCGAAAAAAATTAGTTTCCCTAATCAAAAATCCACGTATGCCCTCGGCCATAAAACCCAAAATGCCGGCCACGAAAACCTTTCAAAGCTCCTTCGTATTGGGCCATAACAACTACAGCATCTGCTGTCTGTGGTAGCGTTTCATCATCGAATAAATCTAGGTATTTTGCCTCTGGTTCTTTTTTAAGAAAATCGCGAATGTCTGAAAGGAGACGATTTATTTGATTAACCTTAAACTTGCTCATTGTAGTTTCTGATTTTTTTTTTGGATAGCTCTTTTATTTCCCTGAAAAGTCCCTGAAAAATATTAATCGTAGATTCATAAGCCTCCACCGCACTAGATGTTGTCGGTACCAGATTGTCTTTCATCTTTTTGCCTTTCTTGTAATGGATGCAGGTGGAGCAGTCCTGATAGGGTCACCCGATTTAAGTTTGTAGTACCGATTTCCATATTCCACGAAAATATTATCTGACCGATACAATTCGAGTGCTTCCGAATATTGAGTCAAAATAAAAGTTACATCACTGTTAGATGGCAGTTCCTCTTCATTGAAACATTCAAAATTGTCCAATGGGAGAGATTTTTTGCCAAGGAAAGTGTTAGTATTTAACAATACTTGATTGATGAATTTCAATTTGAATTTATTTACGCGATCCTTGGTAGATTTTTTTACAAGAGAGCCTATCTCCCGATACAAACCATCTATTTTGCCGATTAATTGCTCGAGTTTTTCAATATCCGATTTTTTCATTTTCTCACTCTATGCAGGACATTTTTGACGGAATTCGTAGAATTTTTTATTGATTACATCGAGCGGCAGCCGTTGATGGCTTTTGAAAAGCTCCACCATCATATCAATGTCCGCATCTGAGAGAACAATGATAACTTTTCTATGAGCGGACCATAGGTCGATGGTTTGCTTAAGACGCGGCTTTTTTAACTCATTACGAGTCAATCTTACCCCGAAGTGGCTTAAATCAGGTCAAGATAACGGTTCAATTGATTAATGTCTTGTCGTTTAACTTCATCCACATTCTTCATTTCCATCACGATTTGGCGGGCTTCGAAATCTTCAAACAACTCCAACAAAAAAAAGATGATCTCGGTTGTTGTAAAAAACCAAATCTCTAATACTCACGCCACTATCAGTACGGCTTTGGGCAGTTGCAAAATCGAGCTGTGGATATAATAAAGAAGGCATCAAAGTTTCCATGATCTTCTCGTATTCCTTGTCTGCTCCATTTGCTTTCCCGCTTTTTAGTTTTTCAACTTATTGAGTTGTCGCTTGGCCGATACTATGGGGACTTGTTTGAATAAGGAGTCATTTAAACAATCTTCAAAAGTCCGCTCCTTGGTTCGGACGTATTCCTCTACAGCTCCGTTATTATCACGATTGTATTGGAGAACCTTCACCCGGTCTAAAATTTCTCCTTTGTGGGCTATATCATCTTGCGGACAATAGCTACGGAAATAATCCTCATAGCTTATTCAAGGAACAAACCTTAACCATCTTTTTGGAACGAAAATAATCGGCTTTCCCGTTTCAGGGTTTAGAGGTAACTTTTCTTTTTGGTTGTCAACGAAGTCCCCTTTCCTTTGTGAGTAAATGCCGCTAATGATGGCATCTTCTAAGGGTATGTTGAGATTTTCACATTGATCAATTGTGAAATTGATTAAGAATGATTTAATGAAATTGCAGGCCAGATCGCTAATTCTATCTTTGGAGATAGCATCCACATAAAGCTAAATCTCCTCCATGTGCTGGCATTCGCCTCGCTTGTAATGAGGTAACCGCGAAAAGAGGCGAAGAACTTCCTCTGCATGACTCTTGCTAAATCGTTTGCCTATTCTTGTGGCTGAATTTCCTGGGCCGACTTCATCACATTCCGAAATACGAATTAAAATATCGACTGCTTTTTTATGATTTGCGGTTTCAGCCAAAGAGCCCAAATAGTTAAATGCATTCAGCAGGGATTTGTGGAGGGATTGATCTTGCTGCGAAGGGGAACGCCACATTAAAAACGGATCAACATAGAGAGGAATATCTTCATTCAAGAACGGTATGGCAAAGTCTAATACACCCTGACCAGCAGTGATGCCATGGTGATCAATTAGTCGGGGCGAATTATTTCTGACATTTTTCGGCTCCAGTGTGAGAGCTAGGTACTTTTCAATTTCCTCATAAGTACTCTAATTGAATTTGAAAACCATCTAAATTGTCTTATTAAACCACACAATTGAACTGCTCACTCGGCCTCCCCCGGTCCTCCTTCACGCATCCCCTCACTTGCACCGCCACCCCCCCTCCCGCTATAAATCCATGTCCGAATTAAAATTCAGCGGGCCGGGGAGAGGGGAACGCCCGGCCCAAGTCATTGATATCCAAGCACCGGAGGAGTTTCATGGCGAGTTTCGACACAGACGCCGTAGCGGCGAAGCGTATTTTCGAGGTGCCCTTTTCGGGGATCAGGAAGGTGTTCGATAAGGTGAACGCCCTTGTGAGTGAAGGGCGGGACGTGATTCATTGGGAGATCGGGCGCTCGGATTTCGACACCCCGGCCAACATCAAGGCGGCGGCCGCAGCCTCGCTCGACCGGGGGGACGTTCACTACGCGCCCTCGATGGGGGTTCCTCTGCTCAGGAAGGCCATCGCCGCGCGCACCGAGATCGATACCGGCGTCGAGGTCGCCTGGGACACCCAGACGATCGTCATGTCGGGGGCGAACGAGGGGATTTTGTGCGCCATCATGGCCTTTGTGAATCCGGGCGATGAGGTGATCATCCCCAACCCGAACTGGCACCACTATAAATCCATCGTCTCGCTCGCGGGCGGGGTGGCGGTGGAGGTGCCCACGCACGAGGCGAGCGACTTTGCCCTCCTCGCCGAGGATGTCGAAAAGGTCATCACGCCGAAGACAAAAATGATCTGCATCACCTCGCCGAGCAACCCCACGGGGACGACGGTGCCCGAGAGTGAGCTGGCGAAGCTCGCTACTGTCGCGAAGAAAAATAATCTTCTCGTCATGTCGGACGAAATCTATGCGCGCATCTATCACGAGGGCGTCTGCGCCCCGAGTATTTTCTCGCAGCCCGATATGGCCGAGCGCACGATCATCATCAACGGGTTTTCAAAAGTTTTCAGCATGGACGGCTGGCGGCTGGGCTGGACGATAGCCAGTCCCGAGCTGACGCGCCACATGCTCCGCGTGCGGCAGTATACGACGGTGTGCGTGAACACCTTTATTCAGCACGGCGCGGCGGCGGGGCTCAACGACGATCAGGGCCCGGTCGAGGAGATGCTCAACGCCTTCACCGCGCGCTCGAAGGTGATGTACGAGGGGCTTCGCTCGATAGAGGGGATGACGCTGGCCAAACCCACGGGGGCGTTCTACGCATTTCCGAACATCAAGAATTTTGGGGAAACCTCGCAGGAGGTGGCCACCTATC
>JAPYQX010000269.1 GCA_029937135.1 Nitrospinota bacterium | reverse complement strand
ACGATCGGCTCTGCGACCCGGATGTTCTGGCGATCAACGGAACCTCGGCGGCGCTTCACATCTCTGACATCCCCTGGGCCGGCCCGATAGCGGCCGTCCGCGTGGGACGGATTGACGGCGAAATCATCGTGAACCCGACCGTTGATCAGCAGGTCGATAGCGACCTGAACTGCGTCATGGTGGGATCGGCCGATGCCCTGGTGATGGTCGAGGCGGGGAGTTTCGAGGTCTCCGAGGATGTTTACATGGACGCCTTCGAGAAGGGCCACGCGGTCATCAAGGAGCTCTGCGCGGTGCAGGAAGAGCTTCGAGCCGAGTGCGGTAAACCCAAGCGCGTGGTCGAGGAGGAGGTGATCGACGGGGCCGTGATGTCTCGTGTCCGCGAGATCGCAACCCCGCTGCTCAATACGGCCGCGAAGACTCACGAGAAGTTGGCCCAGTACCGCGCCATCGGCGATGCCAAGGCGGCCTGCGTCGAGACGCTTTGCACCGGAGAGGAGGGGGCTCCCGACAAGAAAACCGTGAGTGATTACTTCTCCGATGTCGAAAACGATGTTTTCCGGGGTCTCATTCTCAACGACAAGGTCCGGGCCGACGGGCGCTCCTTCACCGAGGTGCGGCCCATCACCATCAGGATGAATCCCCTCGCGCGGACGCACGGAAGCGTGCTCTTCACGCGGGGCGAAACGCAGGCGCTCGTTAACGCTACCCTGGGCACCAGCTCGGACGCCCAGCTGATCGACACCCTTGACGGCAAAACGGATCGGAATTTTCTCTTGCACTACAACTTCCCCGGTTTCAGCGTCGGGGAGGCGAAACCCAACCGGGGTCCCGGCCGCCGCGAAATCGGCCATGGCGCCCTCGCCCGGCGGGCTGTCATGGCGGTTCTGCCCGATCAGGAAGATTTCCCCTACACGATTCGTGTCGTCTCTGATATCACCGAGAGCAACGGAAGCTCCTCGATGGCTTCCATCTGCGGGGCAAGCATGTCGCTCATGGCGGCTGGCGTTCCCATCTCGGCGGCCGTCGCCGGGGTGGCGATGGGCCTTGTCAGCAATGAGAAGACCGGGGAAACAGCCATTTTGACGGATATCCTCGGAATCGAGGATCATCTCGGCGACATGGACTTCAAGGTCGGCGGCACCCGCGAGGGAATCACCGCCCTTCAGATGGACATCAAAATCAAAGGGCTCGAATTCAGCCTGGTGCGCGAGGCGCTGTCCCAGGCCAATGATGCGCGGATGCACGTTCTCGACAAGATGGACGCGGTTATCTCCGTGCCGAACAAGGAAATCTCTCCTCATGCGCCCCGCATCCTCTCCATTCAGGTTCCCAAGAACCGTGTCCGCGACGTAATCGGACCGGGCGGAAAGGTCATTCGCGGAATTGTCGAGGAGACCGGCGCCCAGATCGATATCGAGGACGACGGCACCGTCTTTGTCGCGTCGATCGACGAGGCGAGCGCCCTGCGGGCCATCGAAATTATCAAGGAGCTTACCCAGGAGGCCGAGCCGAACAGGATTTATTACGGTACGGTGAGAAAAATCATGGATTTCGGCGCTTTCGTCGAAATTTTCCCGGGAACCGACGGTCTTTGCCATATCTCCATGCTCTCGAAGGAACGCGTCAAGACGGTCACCGACGTGCTCAAGGAGGGGGACCGGATTTTGGTGAAATGTCTCGAGGTCGAGGGCAACGGCCGAATCAGGCTCTCCATGAAGGACGTGAAGGAAGAGGATGTTCCCGAAGAGTTTAAGGAGTACTTCACCCCGGTGAAGTAGGGTGCATTCGCCTGGACTTTTGCAGCCAAGAACAAAAAGGCCGGCCCCGATGGGGTCGGCCTTTTTTATTGGACGAAAAGGCGGGGGTGATAGCTTTTAAAATGAAACCGGGCGGAAAGAACATCGCGGCACCCGGCGCGGCGGTTAGTACTTCCCGCCTCCGAATGATTTCATCTCCTTGAGCGCGTCGAGAATCACCCGCTCGGCGATATCCTCGCCCGGGACTTTTCTCCGGATGGGGTCCATGTCGATCATGGATGCTTCCTTCCTTTTTTGACCATTCGCTGGATTAGAGGACTTCGCTCAAAATGTTCTGAACCAGATTCCGAAGCTCGGTCCTTGCCGCCTCGCGTGAATCGGACGTCAGGGGAACCAGGTCTTCTCCCGTGGCCTTGTTGACGATGGCTTCGTCCTCGCCATTCTCGCCTTGACGAACCTCAAGGCCGAAAGATTCAATGAGGCGGACAAAGGGCGCCCGGCCGGTGTTTGGTGGCGCCTCGCTAACGGTGTTGCCGCTATCGGCGTCCTCGGCGCTTTCCTGAGGGGCCGCGGGGGGGGGTCAGAAACTCATCGACGAATCGTTCGGCCATCTCCCGGATGTTTTTCTTTTTCTCCTCGGAGGCGTTGGCCTGGGCCGCTTCCGCAGCCTGTTGGGCGGCGGCGGAAATATCCACCTCGGCGATGGGCAGGTCCCGGTTCGCCTTCGCCTTTGCGTCGGCGATTCGCTCACCGACGCGTTGCTGGCGCTGGTAGCTTTGCTGAACATTATTCGCCACGTAAGGCGCTATCCTGCCAACCATGAACGACTTCTCCCGGAAGGGCCGATTCTATCCCGGACCAAGCATATTAGCGACTTGCCCGCGATCCGGAGGCGGGCAGAGCTGAACCTACTTCTCCGCTCGTCTTATCGACATTTGCGCGAAAACTTAATATATTTTTTAAGAAAATTTATTATCAAAGTAAATACAATGAGTATGAGGGTAATTTTAATGTCGGTTCGAGGCGAATAGAGGGCGGATTCTAGCCTTCTACCCGGGTGACCGGCTCGCCGACACCCGCCTCGCCGCACACAACCCCATCCTCCATCACCACGTTTCCGCGAAGGATTGTCATCACCGGCGCCCCCTTGACCTTCATCCCGTCGTACGGGGTCCATTGGCACTTCGAGACGATATCCGCGTCCCGGAGGGTCTCCTCCCGCTCCATGTCCACGATGATGAGGTCGGCGTCCGAGCCCACCTGAATCGCCCCCTTCCGGGGAAAAAGATGGAACAGGCGCGCCGGGCGCTCGCAGCATATCTGGACCCATTGATTCAGCGAAAGATGCCCCTCGCTCACAGCCGTGAGCATGACCCGGACAGTCGTCTCGACGCCGGGGATTCCGAAGGGGGCGTCGTGAATATTATCGACTCCGGCTTCCTTCATCGCACGGGGGAAGGGGCAATGGTCGGTCCCGATGGTGTCCACCAGGCCGCGGCCCAGGGAGGCGCGCATTCCCTCCTTGACCTCGGGGGCGCGAAGGACGGGTGTGAACTTCACGAAGGGGCCTTTCTCCTTCAAGGTGTCGGTATCCATGAAGAAATAATGGGGGCAGCTTTCCGCGAAAATTTGCACCCCGCGCTCCCTGGCGGCGTGTATCGCGTCGAGAAGGCGGGGCTGGCTGACGTGGGCGACGAGGACGGTGCACCCCGTCAGCTCGGCCAGCGAGATGGCGTCGATCGTGGCGACGTATTCGCTTTCGGGGTTTCGCCAGTCGCTGATGCACATGTAGTCGGTCCGTCCGTCGGCGTCGATTTGCTCTTTTGCCTTCTTGAGAATCGAGTCGCTCTCGCAGTGGAGCATGACGGTGGCGCCGAAGGTTTTCGCCTCGCGCATGACGTTCAGAAGAACCCCCTCCGAGAGGTCGGGCACCCCGTGAAGCTCGCAGATGAACCCCTTGAAGCCAAGCGCCCCGGCCTCCCACATCGGGCGGAGGTGTTCCAGATTGTCGAGATCGATGCCGCCCAGTTGGCCGTAATCGACGACGGCGCGCGAACGGATGTACTCGGTTTTTTCCTCGAGAATCGCCCGGGTGTAGACGAGCGGTTCGCTCCGGTGGTGATCGATGACGGTGGTGATTCCGCCCCGCGCGGCGGCCATCGTGCCCCGGGTCCAATCCTCGCGGTCCGTGAAACCGGGGTCCATCATATGAACATGCTCGTCCACCATGCCGGGGAGGACGTGGCGCCCGGCGGCGTCGATCTCCCGGGCGGCTCCGGCCTCTTTTTCGTGTGTGATGGCGGCGATCCGCCCGTCCTTGACGTAGATATGGCCGGGAAACGTGGAGGATGGGGTGACGATCCGGGCGTTGGAGACAACAAGGTCGGCGTTCATGGGAATAATCCTTTCATCGAACCGGGTTCAAGCGGCCCGGTAAGTTTTCGGCATCGTAAACGATTTCGTAATCAGCCGTATTTTGAGGGCGTGGCCTCGCGGGATCAACCCCGCCGGAGTGGACTCCGACCAGGGGGGAGGAGTCCCCGACCAGGGGGGAGGAGTCCCCGAC